>CANGOT010000001.1 GCA_947455425.1 Chitinophagaceae bacterium
GATAAACCAATTAAAGGTCATACACTAATGCAAACCATAGCAAGAGCCAACAGGGTGTATGATGATGAGAAAGAAAATGGTTTAATTGTGGACTATGGTAATGTATATAAACAATTAGAAAAAGCATATTCAGTATATGGTGAAGGTGGTACAAAAGGTGGTGGTTCAACTGGAGAAAGTGCTGGTATAGAAAGACCTTTTGAATTATTGGAAGATGATGTAAAAGGATTGGCTGAATCCATTGAAAATACAAAGAACTATCTAGCTGAACTTGGTTTTATTTTGGATGAATTAACATTGCCAACACTGAAACCAATGGAGAAATTAGGTTGTATAAAAAAGGCGGTTGATTGTGTTTGTTTAAATGAAACTACAAGAACCAAATATGAAGTGATGGCTCGTGAAGTCTTTAGAAAATATATGGCTTTGTATCCTCAAGATGTTATTAAACCACATATCAAAAATTTTAATGCAATTGAAGCAATCTATCAACAATTAAATCAACAAACAAAAGATGCTGATGTTACTGAAATTATCAAGAGGCTTCAACAGGTTGTTGATGATAATGTAATACTTCAAAATAAATCTCTTAACGATGTTACACAAGAAGTATATGTTGATTTATCAAGATTGGATTTTGACAAACTGAGAAAAGCATTTGCTTTAACGACTAAAAAGAAGACTGTTCTATTTGATTTACAAAGAGCGGTTGATAAAAAGATGAAACAAATGTTGAAAGACAACCCAATGAGGATGGAGTTTTACAACAGATACAAAGAGATTATTGAGGAATATAACAGGGGGAAAGATTTAGAAGACACTATGAAATCTTTTGATAAACTTTTCAAATTTGTTCAAGACTTAAATGTAGAAGACACCAGAGCATTGAGAGAAAATTTAGATGAGGAAGCTTTAGCCATATTTGATTTACTAAGAACAGGTAAAACACTTACAACAGAGGAACTAAAAGAAGTAAAAAAAATATCGGTTGACACACTATCAAAATTAAAAGAGGAAAAGTTGAAGATTGAACGTTGGAGAGAGAGTAGACAAATAACTGCACAAGTAAACACAATGATATTCGACTCCTTTCAGTGGTTACCTCAAAACGCTTACACAGACAACGATGTAAAAGAAAAAGCTACCATTGTTTACCAACATATATATACCAATTATGGTAATTTCAGGATGGGTGCAAGTGCTTAATTAAAAAAATAGTTTTGTCGTAACAACAGTATATATATAAATACATATTATTAACGTCTGTAATACAATTTCAAATTACACAAACTCAGGATACAAACATCTCAATCATCAATTCTTTAACAAGTTAACTGCTATACTTGTATTACAATTTCACTGATAAGATATTATCCCTTTCGTCAAGTGAGACCCCAAAATTTGTCGTAACGGAATTGTATGTTTTGTCTGTTAGTTTTTCAACAAGTATTTATTATAAAAGATACCTATGGAAACTGAAGAAATACTAATAAAAACATTGATTGAAGACGAAGGATTAATCATTTACCCAAAATTCAACGAACCACTTTTAACATCTGAAAAGTTCCCTTTACAATATGAATACATTGATATTTTTATTGATTTGATTTTACGAGAAGCAGATTATAATTCAGATAAAATTGGTTTCATTTCTAGCGTTGAGGAGATGAAACATTTTCTATGTTTAACGCTGAGTAAATATGATGAGTATAATATAAAAAAAGTGATAGAAGCCGTTGAAGACAATGAAAATAATTAACCAGTAGAAAGTCAAATTGCTGCGAGTTTGCTTAAGTCTTCATGTAACCAAGATCTTAAGACTGAATTATTGGTTGGAGCAGTAATTAACAGGGATGTAGTAATCAGGACGAGGAAGAAAAATGATCCGATAGTTTGGTTGGAGCAGTAATCTGAAAACCCTGAAACCCAAACTGGATCTAAACTGTAGATCTTCTCTCAGTATGTGTATGTTGGTTGGAGCGTTTCCTTCTACCCGGAGAAAAATGTACTAGGAGTATAATTCCGATCTCACGGGTAATGACATTTTGGTTGCAGCATATAAAGGTGGCTCCAACCAATAACCCTGATCTAAAGATTAAAAAAAATATGGAGAAGAATGAATTGGAGTTCACCACTCACAACAAAACTTCGTTTTAATTTCCGAGAACTACCTCAACTTACACTTTGTAACAAAGTATAAGTTAAATACAAAACCCTTACTGGTAAAGGGTTTCAGAATATTGATGTTTTTTACCCTTCAGTTAACTTAGACTTAGCATTAAATATTAGGCAAGTATTAGTTGCAGCCGTACGTTAGCACAAATAAATTTATATGAGTTTAAAAGGTCAACGTACAACAACTACTTCAATGGACTGGGATGATTTCAAAAGTCTAATCTCCAAACTTGAAAGAGATAAAGAATTTAAGTTCTGTTTACTAGTCAGTATTGGGGTATTCACTGGTCTTAGAATTAGTGATTTACTGAAATTGAATTTTAGTCAGTTTGAGGAAACAGAGATATTAAATATTCAAGAACAGAAAACAAAGAAGGTGAGGAAAATCAAAATCAATCCTGATTTAAAAGTGATTGTTGATAGGTTAAGGTCTAAAATGGGTGTTGTGGATTTAAGTACATTAATATTCGTAAATAAGTATGGTACGAAACCTATTGACAAATCTTATGTGAATGTAAAGTTGAAAGAATTGCTTAAACAATACAATGTTCAAGTTGATGGTAATGCCAGTAGTCATTTATTTAGAAAGACACTGGGTAATCGTGTATTGCGTTTAAACAACTATTCAAATGAGGCTGTTATATTATTAATGGATTTATTTTCACATAGTAGTCCAGCAGTTACAAAGAGGTATCTTGGAATAAGGGAGAAAGAAATATATGATGTCTATGATAGTGTTAGGTTATAAACAAGAGGCTGCCTTAAAATTTTGTTTTAAGGCAGCCTCTTGTTTTATGGAGCTTTACAAGGAAAGGTGATTTTTACTTATTACAATAGCAACTATGTGGTTTTATATTTAAAAACCTAAGTTTTTGCAGCTTAAAAGCTGCAATTTTTGATTTTATTGCTGCTTTTTTGCGTAGGTTTTGACTCAAGGATAATAACCCCACTTCTACAGTAACTTTTTTAATTCCTCGTAGTATAAATCTTTTAAAGTGATGGTTGTTTTTGATGTTGCCAAATACAGGTTCTACATCCCAACATCGCTTTTTTCGATGGGCTATTACTTCATCTGATTGGAGATTTTCTTTGGCTTGTTGTTTAAGTTTATTGATGTTGTGATTGATGCCGATGATTCTATTGCCTTTTGATTTATGGCAAGTACCATTTAATGGGCAAGTACTGCAATTTTGTGCTTGATAGTTGGTAATGGCTTGCTTAAAACCAGTGCTGGTTGTTTGTAGATGTGTACCTGAATTTTCTTGGACAAATCTTATTATTTCGCAAAAACTAAGATTAATTATCTCATTGCTATTTTCTACCATTTTGAACCAAATGATCATAGGCATAGCATCTTCAAATTCTTGGTATGTCCAATGGCGAACTTTTTATGTATAAATCCCCATAATTTTTTTAAAGAAACTTCATTCATATTAATAATCTACTTTTTCTAATTCTGGTGGAATTGTTTCCCCATCTTGTTTAGGTTTACCAGACGTAGGTGCAGACTCTTTATACAATTTTATATCATATCCAGCAACACGTAACCCAACATACATAAGTATAATAATAACTAATCCAATAAACAAATACTTGTAATTGATAAAGGTTTTTTTCATAATCTCGTTACTATCAGACTTTTGTTTTGAAATTTCATTTTTAGGTATTTCTATACTAACACCACAATTAGAACAAAACTTTGAGTTATCCTTTATTTCATTACCACAAGAATTACAGTAATTCATATTTATTAATTTAATTTACAATATTTTTTTATACCCATCAATGTATTCAAAAATGATTTTTGTTCCTTCTATTCTGAAATCCATTTTAAGGTTTTTTTCATGGTTAATTCATTCATTGTTTTATAAACACCACAAAAATTATAGCTAATAGTCTGAGATTTCAATTCCTTAAGTGTAAGTCCTCGACTTAACCTAATAGATTTAAGTCTACCACCAAGTTTTTTTAATTGAATATGTTGATTCTTATTAAACCCCATCGGGTTCAATAGTATTTCTTACTAAAACAAATTCAATCAACGTATACGTTGATATTAAAAAATTAATTATTCTTGCATTTGATTATTTACAGTTAGTAGATTGAAATCATCTTTTTATTAAAATCATTAATTGATGTTTAGGTAATCAATAAATTTAAGTAAGGTGCAAAAAGATAACCAAACTGTCGGCACTTGGAAAAAAATAGGAGAAAAACAATATGTTAAACAATAATGTAAAAAGTAATACACAATCAATAATAGAGTGGAGTGTTTTGATCCCCTATTTTTTATCAAGTGTGTTATTTGGAATAAAAGATTTTTTTAATAGTTCTATTGAGGTTTGGATTAATAATCATTGTGGTATAACATTTATAAGCCTTAGTTTACTTACACTTAGTTCTGTAGTTCTCAATTCATTTACGCTTAATCATGAAATTAGAAAATTTGATTTAGTACTAATTGCAATTCAAATTTCAATAAGTTTTTTTGTCGGTCAATGGTTTCATCATGTAGATCAATCTATTAGAGAAGTAAAAGTTGGATATGAACCCGATATAATAGGAATTGTTGCATATAGCTTCCTTACAGCACTCTTACCAACTATAATTATAATCCTTCGTGCACCAAATATTAGAATTGAGAACTTGGAAAAGCAACAAAAACTCATGCAGGAACAATTAGATCAGTTAAAATCAAATTCGCAAAATATTAATGAATTTGAATATACAGAAGGCAGCCCAATAATTCCAGGGAATCGAGTATCTTTTATGGTATTTATGGCTGTTGTTGTGTTGTTTCTTTGGCTAATCGGATACAAGCTATTAGTGATCATGAAAGTATTATTTGGATAGTTTTTATGTTTATTGCAGGCGCACCAGTTGGCGCTTTAGTTGGCTGGTTTTTTACATCTAATGTTGAAGAAATTAGAAAAAAGTAACTCTTTATAGTTGCATCTTTCGTCATTAAGGGGAGCCATAATGGACAAGAGGTCGTTTTCGACCTCTTTTTTATTTTCTGACTTTTCCAAAACCTTACTGGCATTGAATAGTACATTGATAGGTGTTGTAAAATGAGTAGTTGCAACTCTTCCTTTTTCTAACCTTCATTTTTAAATTACTTTTACTATAATCAAGGTTACTTGAACACCTATATTATGTTTTAAGTCTATGAGAAAATGATTTAATATCGATTTAAAAATTAAATTCTAAAGAATTGCATACTTAGACTATTCTTTGTAAATACAAAAATTAGTAATTAATATAAATCCTCTGAAAATAGCTCTTCATTCGTAAAACCAAAGATTCCGCCAGTTTGCTCAAATATCCTTGCACCTTGTTTTCTGTCTACAAATCTTCCAATACTAGTCAAAAAACCGTGAACATATTCACCACATTCCAACAAATGCTTTTTATGTAAAACGGTCATTTGGCTACTAATTTGGTTGTGTCTGTATCCACAGAGTACGATTCCTTTATTGATGTTTACAGGTCCGAGAGCAGCTGCTTCAAAATCTTTGAACCAGATGGCTGCACAAAGTATTTTCTCCATATAATAATTTGTATTTTATTAAGGAATTACCACTTGAATAGAATGGTTTGACAAATACATTAGTTAATAGATGTTTTTATATAAAAATTCTCTAGTTCTAATTTTAATATTTCTATTTCTCTTTTATATTTCTCCACTAGTTTATCTCTTTCTGTTAGTGTTATTTCCGAAACATATACCCTTATATCCTTATAGTCTATTTCATCTTTCCATATCCCTTCAGCACAGCTTAATTCTTTAAGTGTCCTTACAAGTCGTTTTAGTTTTTTCAACCTGAATTGAGAATCTAAAACATTCGTACTTGCTTTATAAATAGCTGTTTTCAATGCAACAATTTCATCGGTAAGTTGCAGGAATTTTTCCATACTTTCTTTCGAAGAATAGTGTCTTGTAGCGTGGTCTTCTGCAGTATTATACCTGAATATTTTCTCAGCTTCTTCTTCTAGGTTAATATCCAACTTCTTTTTTAGCTTTAAAGCCTCTTTAATCGTCATTTCTTAAGTTAAAAACACTATTATATTGTATATTTAATATCACTATAAAGCCTTTAGCTAATCTTATTTAAGTCATTCAACTTCGATAAATATAAATTTAAATCTTGTGTTCGACCATAACTTTTATCTTGCCTTATCTGCTCCATAGCTATAAATAAATTCTTCCAACTAAAATTACCGTGCTTCATAATATCTATATGTTTATGATAAGGGTTAGATTGACCTACAAGCAAATTCTCAAACATAAATTTCAGTCTTATGGAATCAGAATCATTCAAAATGAAAAAATACGCTATTACTTGTGCTAACCCCTCTAATAATTCATTTGGATTTGGTGTTAACCACCAAAATCTATCATCCCATCTTAACTCTTTAGTATCCAACATCCAATGCGTTATCCAATGTCCCAATTCATGCCAGAAAACAATTTTATAAAGCATGTCCGAACAGTCATCTTCGCTAATTAATCCTACAAAAGAATTGCTTGAGTATTTAGAAAAGAATTCCTTTGCATATTCTTCAATACAAATTTTATAAAGAATAATTTTCCCCTCAGCACTTACACCATCATTTTGGTAAACTCCTAATAGGTCAAAAATATTATCATGGTTTTTATACCTGCATGGTTCATTAGAAATATCTATTTTACTCGGAATAATAAAGAAATTAGTTGGCGGATCAGTCTTATTGCCACCACTTAAATAATCAAAAGAATTAAATAACATGGTAATATCTTCATCAGTTATACCATTTTCTTTAAGAAAGCTTTTTATTTTTCTTTGCATTTCATCATCAACTTTTTTATATTCGAAACAGTGATGATAAATTTGACATATAATAATAAGGTCAATTTGTATAAATTCAATTAATTTTTTAGGTATTCCGATTTCAGGGTCAATTTCATAATCATTTCCCCATCCTGTTAATTTAAATAATTTATCTACAGCCTTTTGTGCTTCTTCTTGTAATGTTGTAATTGTTGTCATTGTCTATTGTTTTTATGTTTAAAATGAATTTATAAGAAATTAGTAAACTTTTCTGTATCAAATTTTCAAGAAGTATTACTTAAATTAACCAGTACAAATGTTAACCAACCCATCATTTCAAACTCTTCTATTAATTTATCTAAATTATTGTTTAAGTAATGGAAGTCGAAGAATATTTGAGGCATATTGATTTTGATTTATATAATAGCACAATTAAACAGATTTAATATAGGGCTATTGGTGGCACAAGCTGATGAAAGGGTATAACGAGGCATTGCACCACATATACCTGCTGGCTTCAAAACTATTTTATTACAAATATTTAAGTTTGCAGTTATCATATCATAAACAACCCTGTCAGCAACTTTAGTACCCATTAATATTGTTCTAACTATTGGAGCGTTACATATTAAAGGGCAAATTGGTGTCAATACAAATGGAATAAAATAATTAGAAAATAAGTACTCCATAAGCTTTATATATCTAACACTACTTCGGTTGATTTTAATCATAAAAGGCAAAGGTGAAATATCGTCTAAATAAAAGCCTGCACCTGCTAAATCATTTATTGCTAATGTTTTGTTTATTGGTGTACGCGGACTATTGATTAAAAAAGCATGGGTAGGAAAAAAATGTTGAAGTGGAACATTGAACCATGCAGTGTTATTAATAGCTGTAGTAGAATAGAAATATGTACCACTTGTTGTAGGTGGAGGTGCTTCTCCTATTGCAAAATAAGGGATACAACCATATTTAACTAATACTATGTTTCTGTAATTATTTCTTGCATTATATCTTATGACGTAGTCATTGTAAATTGCTCCAAATTGATTTGGATTGTTCATTATTTGACCAAATATTCCATTATATATATTATTGGCTTGAATTATAATTTGCATTAACTGTACTTGTGTTAGCATAATTGTTTATTTTAATGTAAATGTATATTTAAAATTTATTTGAGTTTTTTAATGTAATCGTTCAGCACTCTTTTCTGAATGTACTCTTTTATCAACTTTTTTGCTTCTTGCGATTCTAATACTTCAATCTCGTTTAGGAGTCCTGTAATAAATCTGGCAATTGGTTGTATATCGAACACCTGTATAGTAAGAATGTAATGATGTATAGGCTTTGATTCTAGTGTGAGGTACTTTTCCATGATAGGAAACTGACGAGTTAGAAGTGATGTAGCAAAAATGGTAAGTTTCAATTTTACATCAATAACCTTACCAGTATCATGAAATCCAAACAAATCAAATTTATGGTTTCTTTCTACCCACTTAGGATAAGTCTCTGCTTTAATTTCAGTAGGATAAACATCAAACATCCTTTCTAAATTAAATGCTTTGGTAATTTTCTTATCCTTTACATAACAAAAGACCTTTAGATTTTTTTCGTCAAGATGAACTGGAGTAAGATATATGTTTTTAAGTAATGCTTCTCTTGAATGATATTCCCCAATTTGAATTTGGGTTTTTGCTTTCAAAGCTTTCTTTATATTTATTAATATTATAGAAAGTGCTGTTGTATCCTTAAAGTTGTATATGATTAACTTTAATAGTTTATTAGAAAGATCCTGCGGAATGTTTTTGCTTTTCAACAACTCACTATTGATAATTTTTACATCATTCTCCGAAAACTCTGGAAGCAATGTAGCATTATCATCCTCTATTTTATACGCAACCTCTTTACTCCGTTTTTTAAGAACAGGAATGTTATCATTCTTAAGCTCTTTAATCAGTAAATAAATTGTTTTCCTTGTAACATTCATCTTTGTTACTAACTCTTTTATTGGCACAAATTCCTGACCCCTTAAATATATCTGTAGCTTTCTTTTAATAAGTAATGTTTTGGAATACTCTCCCCTTTTTTTCATGAAACAAATATATTTCGCACTTGTTATGTAAAAAAATAGAAATGGATAATGTAACATTTTAGAATAAAATATATTAACATTTAGTTTTCTGCAAAAGCTGTAAAATCGGCACTAAAAGGAGTTTTTAGTTGATTTAAATATGTTACATTGTAACATAATGTTCGAAACTCGGTTATTTAACCAACATACTTTCGCCTAATAAAATTAGAATCAAACAACAATCAAGCAAACATGAAAAAGTTTCTATTTATCAGTTTTCTTAGTATTCTAATAGCAAACCTCCCAAAGAATGGATTTTCGCTTCCTCCTGCTAATAGTATTCATCAGGCAAATTACTTAAATGTAAAATGTTATTGGTGTGGGAATGCCATAAGAGCAAAGAAAACAAAGGATACTTATTGGTCTTCGGATAAAGATATTTATTATAAGTACGAATAAATATTTGTAAAACAATAGTCATTATAAAAATTAACTAATGCCATACATCATCAACAAACAAGGACGGAAAGTAAGTAACATTTACGATGAAATTCTCCCCTTCTCTGAAGGATATGCCGCCTTCAGGGATAAGGATAAATGGGGTATGCTAGGTTTAGATGGAGAGATTGCAATTCCTGCTATGTATCAGCAATGCAAATGCTTTACAGCAGGTTTAGCACCTGCTAAAATGAATGATAAATTTGGTTTCATCAATCCAAAAAACGAGGTTGTCATTGCATTCGTTTATGATGATGCAAGAAACTTCTATGGGGGTTACGCATCTGTAAAGCAAGGAGAATACTGGACAGCAATCAACATAGAAGGTAAACCTTTAACAGACTTCAAATTTAAATTTATAACTTGGTTCTTTGATGGTATTGCTGGGGTGTTTATCAATGGAAGATGGACTTATATAGATACTTTAGGAAAAGAAATAATTCCTTTAAAATATAAAATGGTAAGCCCTTTTTATAATGGATTTGGCACTATAAAAGACGATAATAATAAATGTGGTATAATAGATATAACAGGTGTCATAATAGTACCTTGCCAGTATGATGAAATACTGAATGTGATGGAAGATTTTGTAGCTATACGTAATGGCAAACTATGGGGTTTTTTGAATATGCTGACTGCAACAATAGAAATCCCTTTTCAGTTTAAGGATGTAAAATTAGGTTTTAAAAATGACGTTTGTTTTATTAAAAAAGGAGAACATTATGGTGCCATTAATAAGAAAGGAGAACAAGTACTCCCCTTTGTTTTTCTAGATGTAAAAACACCATCAAAATTCTTTCAAACGCCTTTCAGCGAGGGACTCGCTGTAGTTTCGCTTGATAAAGACAAAGGAATGATAGATGCAAATAACCAAATAGTTGAGAACTTGGATTATGACCCCAATAATTATCTTGAATTCAATTTAAAATGGAATAGAGGCAACAAACCCACCAGTTCATTCAATTTATTTTTATGGGGAATAATTAGTATTCAGGATTCTGATACCGGCAAAGTTATTCTACCTTTTAAATACCGAAAAATAGAAGACTATAGTAATGGTCTCGCACTGATAAAAGACATAAATCATAGTGGCTATGTAGACACCAGTGGAAATATGGCAATTCCTTTAGCCGACTATGGTATTGCTACTTCATTCTCCGAAGACAGAGCTGTTGTTGACACACATAATTATTATGACTATTAAAATTTAAATATGAAAAAAGATACAAATATTGACACTGGACTATTTTTCCTTTTTGGTATTGTGGGATGGATTTTAAAAATCATTTTTCTGATATTGCTATTCCCATTTCGTGTTTTGATTTACAGAAATAATCCACTTAATGTAAAACGGGTGAAAATTATTAAATAAATTAATACTCATAACTTAATGCTTATTTATGGAACCATGGACAGGATTTGATAAAGGAAATGAAGAAATTTTGGCTGAAATCTATTCCTTTAAACAAGAGTTTTTTGACCATCAAGTAATATTAATGAAAGCCAAAGGTGTAACATATTTTCAGGATAGATGGGATATGGATCAATGCCAGCAAATTAGCTATGCTTATGAGGCTTTAATTTATTACAAAAATGAAAACCAATTAAAGAAATATGAGTTTGTCAGAGAATTATTAAACCAACAAACAGACAGCTACCCAATACCAAAGCCAACTGCTTTTGCCAATGATTATTTTAGCCTTATGGAAAAGTATGGCATTGACTTCTTTTTAAAAAGAGAAAAAGGCGAAGAAATATTTTATGTAAGTTGTGCGTATGAACTTTTAATCTATTATATGCAGGAAGAACAATATGAAAGGTGTTCTTATATTCAATATTTAATTGACAAACTGAAAAGCTATTTTCCAAGAGTCCTATCCCATATTGTTGAAAATAATAAGCTAAAACCAGTGGTAACTTATTCAAAAAGATGATAGTAAGAAAATATTCTTAAATATCACAATCTATTCAAAATAACCCACAAACACCTATATTTTTAATACTAAACTTCCTCTCACTCTACAAGAAGTTTAAACCAAGAAACCTACAAGTTTTACTAGTGAATTAAGGTATTATAGTTGCAACTTTCATCATTAAGGGGAGCGAAAAAAGCATTTCAAATTTTGAAATGCTTTTTTTATTTTATTGAATTGGTCTATCATAAAAATAAAAAACGGCTCTTTTAAGGAGCCGTTTTTTATTGTATAAAATCTTAGTTTATTAAGCTTACTCAAACTTTAAGTCTAAGCCTAAACCTCTTAATTCGTGAACCAATACATTGAATGATTCAGGAACACCTGGTCTAGGGATATTATCGCCTTTTACAATAGCTTCATAAGTTTTTGCACGACCAATAATATCATCAGATTTCAGTGTTAATAATTCTTGTAAAATATTGGCTGCACCATATGCTTCTAATGCCCAAACCTCCATCTCACCAAATCTTTGACCACCAAACTGAGCCTTACCACCAAGAGGTTGTTGAGTAATCAAACTGTATGGTCCAATGCTACGAGCGTGCATTTTATCATCCACCATATGGTGTAATTTAATTACGTAGATAACACCTACTGTTGCTTTTTGGTGGAATCTCTCACCTGTTTCGCCATCATAAAGGTGTGTATGACCATTTAAAGGAATTCCGGCTTCTTTACACAAGTTTTCAATTTCAGTAGTGCTAGCACCATCAAAAATTGGCGTTGCATATTTTCTACCTAGTTTTAAGCCTGTCCAACCTAAAATGGTTTCATAAATCTGACCCAAGTTCATACGAGAAGGTACACCCAATGGATTCAACACAATATCAACCGGTGTTCCATCTTCCATAAATGGCATATCCTCGGCACGAACAATTTTAGCAACGATACCTTTATTTCCGTGACGACCCGCCATTTTATCACCCACTTTCAATTTACGCTTAACGGCAAGATAAACTTTAGCAAGTTTTAATACACCAGCTGGTAATTCATCACCAATTGAAATATTAAATTTATCTCTTTTAAATCTACCTAACTCTTCATTAAACTTAATCGTATAGTTATGTAATAAAGTATTAATGGCTTGGTCTACTTTTTCTTCACCAGTCCAACCCAAAGGGTTAATACCGTGAACATCTAAAGAAGCCAGATTTTTTTGGTTGAACTTAACTCCTTTACCTATCAAAGTTTCTCCATAACTATTAGTAACACCAGCAGATGTTTTATCTCTTAGCAAGATCGTTAATTTTCCAACTAACTGTTCTTTTAGATCATCTACTACTAAATTATGGGCTTTCTCTACTTTTTCTAAAGCCGCTTTTTCACGAACTTTAGAGTTTTTATCTTTTTTCGCTCTTTGGAATAATTTTTTATCGATAACAGTTCCTTCTGTTCCATTTGGAGCTTTTAAAGAAGCATCTTTTGCATCACCTGCTTTGTCTCCAAAGATCGCACGTAAAAGTTTTTCTTCCGGAGTTGGATCACTTTCTCCTTTAGGAGTAATTTTTCCAATTAAAATATCACCTTCCTTAATTGTTGCACCAATTCTGATGATACCATTTTCATCAAGGTCTTTAGTTGCTTCCTCGCTAATATTGGGAATATCAGAAGTTAATTCTTCTTCGCCTAATTTAGTATCTCTTACCTCTAATTCATATTCATCGATGTGTAAAGAAGTAAACAAATCCTCTCGAACAACTTTTTCATTAATTACAATGGCATCCTCGAAGTTATACCCTTTCCAAGGCATAAATGCAACAACTAAATTTCTTCCTAAAGCTAACTCACCATTTTGAGTAGCATAACCCTCAGTTAAGAAGTCTCCTTTTTTAACTTTTTGTCCTTTTTTAACAGCAGGACGCAAATTGATACAAGTAGATTGGTTGGTTTTAACAAATTTAGTTAGTTTATAAACTATCAAATCATCGTGAAAAGATATTAGTCTATCATCATCATTTCTATCGTAACGAATATGAATTTCTCTTGAATCAACAAACTCAACAACCCCATTTCCTTCTGCGTGAATTTGAATACGAGCATCTAATGCTGCTTTTGCTTCTAGTCCAGTACCTACAATTGGAGCATCCATTCTAATCAATGGCACAGCTTGACGTTGCATATTTGATCCCATCAAAGCACGGTTGGCATCATCATGTTCCAAGAAGGGAATTAATGAAGCAGAAAGACCTACAATTTGATTTGGAGCAACGTCCATATATTGAACATCTGCTTTATCTAAAATTGGAAAATCTCCAGTATCTCTACTCACAATTTTTGCTTCTAAGAAATTACCTTTATCATCTATTGGTGTATTACTTTGTGCAATTTTTTTATCTTCTTCCTCTTCAGCACTCATATACTTAAACTCTTTCAAATTCACCTTGCCATTATCAACTTTACGATAAGGAGTTTCAATGAATCCCATATCATTAATAGCAGCATGAACGCAAAGTGTTGAAATCAAACCAATGTTTGGACCTTCTGGAGTTTCAATTGTACATAAACGACCGTAGTGAGAATAGTGTACGTCACGAACCTCGAAACCAGCTCTTTCTCTACTCAAACCACCAGGTCCTAATGCTGAAATACGACGTTTGTGTGTAATTTCAGAAAGAGGATTCGTTTGATCTAAGAATTGAGATAGCTGAGATGTACCAAAGAATGAGTTAATAACAGAAGAAAGTGTACGAGCATTAATCAAATCAACTGGTGTAAATACCTCGTTGTCACGAACATTCATTCTTTCACGAATAGTACGAGCCATACGAGCTAAACCAACACCAAATTGTGCATACAATTGTTCTCCAACAGTTCTAACACGACGATTTGATAAATGATCAATATCATCAATCTCAGCCTTAGCGTTTGTTAAACGCACTAAGTATTTAATGATTTCGATAATATCTTGTTTCGTCAATACTTTTTTCTCAATAGGAATAGCGTGTTCTAGTTTTCTGTTGATTTTGTAACGACCAACTTCTCCTAAATCATAACGCTTATCACTAAAGAATAATTTATCGATAATACCACGTGCAGTTTCGTTATCCGGAGCATCTGCACCACGCAATTGGCGATAGATATGCTGAACCGCCTCTAACTCACTATTAGAAGTATCTTTATTTAATGTATTGTAGATAATTGCATAGTCTCCACCTAATTCCTCTTTTTGAATGAAGATACTTTCTATACCCATTTCAACAATAGTATCAATACCATCTTCATCCAAAACTGTATCACGCTCCATTACAATTTCGTTACGCTCAATACTAACAACCTCTCCTGTATCTTCATCTACGAAATCTTCAACCCAAGTTCTTAAAACGCGGGCTGCAAGTTTTCTACCAACATGAGGTTGAAGTGCTTCAGCATCCACAGTAATTTCATCAGCCATTCCAAAAAGCTCAAGAATGTCTTTATCAGTTTCAAAACCAATTGAACGCAATAAGGTGGTTACAGGGAACTTTTTCTTTCTATCAATGTAAGCATACATTACATTGTTAATATCTGTAGCAAATTCCATCCAGGCTCCTTTAAAAGGAATTACACGGGCAGAATAAATTTTAGTACCATTAGGGTGTGTTGATTGACCAAAGAATACACCTGGAGAACGATGTAATTGAGAAACAATTACACGCTCTGCACCATTCACAACAAAAGTACCACGAGGTGTCATATAAGGAATATTTCCCAAAAACACATCTTGTACAATTGTTTGGAAATCTACGTGCTCTTCATCATTACAACTCAATCGCAGCTTAGCTTTTAAAGGCACCGCATACGTTAATCCACGCTCCATACACTCAACAATCGAGTAACGTGGCGGATCAATAAAATAGTCTAGAAACTCTAAAACGAAAATGTTACGAGTATCAGTAATAGGAAAGTTTTCCTTGAATACTTTAAACAATCCCTCGTTGTTACGCTTATCCGGCGTAGTTTCTAATTGAAAAAACTCTCTGAAAGATTCTAGTTGAATATCTAGTAAATCAGGAGCTGCTGCTAGGTGTTTTGTTTTACCAAAGTTAATCCTAGTATTTAAGGTTGTTGTAGACATAAATGTAGTAATCCAGTTTAGCTAAAAATGTGCGATTAGCAAGTGCTTTAATGGCCATAATTCACTTGCGGTACCCATCGAAATAATAAAGGATTGCAAAAGTAGGGGTTTGAGGTGATTTGTGGAAAAGTTTTTAACATAATTTCAAAATTTTCCCTTTACAAAAAGTTTTTTAAGCGATCTGGTTGGGAAAATGCTTTTGAATGTCTACTCATTTTTGCCATCCTTCGCCAAAAATAAAGGTACTTATATATCGTAGACTCAAATTATAAAGATTGCACTCTTGATGAATCGCATCAAACAAAATAAAAAAATTTACCAATCCCATTCAACATTCATTTTTTTACCTACTTTTGAAAACGAAAAAGTTTAATATGAATAAAATAATTGTCGCAGCTATTTGTTTGTTTACTGTAGTGATTGCTTGTAAAAAAAATTCGAATTCCACAACAGATAACTTAACGCTTAATACTGTAAATATTGCTGGAAAATATCGTGCAACCGACTTTTATGTAACTGCATCTGGAATTGGTTATGACATTTATGATTCTGTATTTAACCCGGCTTGTAAAAAGTTTTCAATTAATACTTTTACCTCTGACGGATACTATACATACTATGACTCTTGTAACAAAACAACAAGCGTTCCATCTGTTTATACAGTTGTTTCGCCAAATGTTCTTTATTATAACGGAAAACAATATATAGTACAAAGCCTAACAAGTACCCAACTTGTTATAGGTTTTGACAGTCTTATTACCTTGCCACAACCATACAATACTACTTTGAATGCTAATTTTAAATTAACACTAACAAAACAACCATAGTTTCTTGCTTTGGGTAAATAAAAGGAAGATGTAAAATTAGATCCTTTTTTAAAACAGCTGTTTACTTACTCAGGTGCATACTTCTCTCTTTGTATAGATTTCTAAAGTAAGGGTCTCTAAGGTCTTTTATGAAGCGAATGGCTTCTCCGGTACTTTTCATTTCTGGTCCTAGTTCCTTATTTACACCTGGGAATTTATTAAAACTGAATACAGGCTCTTTTATAGCATAGCCTTCTAGTTTCTTCTCTATGGTAAAGTCTGTTAGTTTATTAACCCCTAACATTACTTTTGTTGCAATATTTAAATAAGGAATCCCGTATGCTTTTGCAATAAATGGTGTTGTTCTGCTAGCTCTTGGATTTGCTTCAATTACAAATACTTTACCCCCCTTGATAGCAAATTGTATATTAATTAGCCCTTTTATATTTAAAGCTCTTGCTATCTTTTCGCTATAATATTCCATTGTTTCAACAATCAACGGAGTGAGATTAAATGCAGGCAAAACTGCATTACTATCACCACTATGAATACCTGCTGGCTCAATGTGCTCCATTACACCCATTACATGGAAGTTTTCTCCATCAAAAATAGCATCAACTTCTGCCTCTTGGCAACGATCTAAGAAATGGTCAATCAATATTTTATTTTCTGGAATATGTTTTAAAATGCTTACTACTGCAGATTCTACTTCATCATCATTTATAACGATACGCATTCTTTGTCCACCTAAAACATAACTTGGGCGAACCAATACTGGATAACCAACACTGTTTGCAACTTCAATAGCTTCTTCCGCGGTATATGCTGTACCATAATTAGGATATGGGATATCCAATTCTTTCAACAAATCACTAAAACGGCCCCTATCTTCAGCAATATCCATATTGTCAAAGGATGTTCCTATGATTTTAATTCCTTTTTGATGTAATCTGCGAGAAAGTTTTAAGGCTGTTTGTCCACCTAATTGAACAATTACACCTTCAGGCCTTTCAAGTTCTATAATTTCCCAGAGATGTTCCCAGAAAACTGGTTCAAAATATAGCTTATCTGCAATATCGAAATCTGTGCTAACTGTTTCGGGATTACAATTAACCATGATTGCTTCGTAACCAGATTCTTTTATAGCTAATAATCCATGAACACAACAATAATCAAATTCAATCCCTTGCCCAATACGATTGGGACCACTACCGAGTACAATAATTTTTTTCTTACTTGACGATATTGATTCGTTGCTAGAGAGTGCTTTGCCCATAATTTAGAGGTTGGGCAAAAATAGGGTTCAAATGAAGATCCTTATAATTAATTTTGAATTTCTGCCTTTATTTGATTTCCAGTTTTTCCAAAACGTCTTTCTCTATTTTGAAAATCAATGATTGCTTCATATAAGTTCTGCTTTCTAAATTCGGGCCAGCGAGTCTGCGTAAAATAAAGCTCTGAATAAGCTAATTGATATAATAAAAAGTTGCTAATTCTATACTCGCCACTGGTTCTAATAACCAATTCCGGATCTGGAATATTTTTAGTGCATAGATACTGTTGAAAGGTATTTTGATCGATTTCTTCGGGATTTAATTTTCCAGTTGAAACATCTTTTGCCACTTGTTTAATAGCATTTAAAATTTCCCAGCGACTACTATAACTAAGTGCCATTACCAAGTTTAATCCTGAATTTTTAGAGGTAAGTTCTAATGCTTCTTGTAATTCGCCACAAGCAAACTCGGGCAACATGTTCATATCACCAATAACGTGTAACCTAATATTATTTTTGTTAAGAGTTGGTACTTCTTTACGAATAGTTTCAACCAATAATGTCATTAAACCATCTACTTCATTTTTAGGGCGATCCCAATTTTCTGTACTAAAGGCATAAAGTGTTAAATAACCTATTCCTAATTCCGCACAGCCTTCTACAATATTTCTCACACTTTCCACTCCATGATAATGTCCAAACAGCCTGTCTTCTCCCTGTTCTTCTGCCCAACGACCATTACCATCCATAATAATGGCAATATGAGTTGGTAGCCTTTGTTTGTTTATGTTCAGAAGTAAATCTTGCATACTTTAAAACTCAGTTAGATTTTAGCAAAAGTAGTGTTTTGAAATCTTGTTTTTCTTTGAACTCTATTTAAAAAATATTAAATAAAAGATCGAAGTGCCAACAAAAATATAAATTAATATCAGAAGAGAATCTTTTTTAATGTTTGTCTTGTTTTTTATATACAAACCTTGATATAATATCCAACCAATAAAAGCTACAGGAACAAGTATATATCGCAAAAGGAATACACTAAAAAGTAGATACATTATTATTCTGATAAAATTATCCAGGCATTCTAGAAATATACTTTTCTACTTCTTTTATTTGATCAACTGTTTGCTTAGATGTTGGTTTACAAGCTTTTGCTTTTCTGAAATAATCCTTAGCTGCTCTAAATTCGCGTTTATTCATAAATATCTGGCACATACTTAGGTAAGCAATTGCCTCACTTTCTTTGTCAGAAATTCCCAATCTGATGGCCGCACGAATATAGCTTTCTCCTTGTTTAAAGTCTCCTTTTTGTAAACTCATCATTCCAAGCTGCAACTTATTAGCACCCTCTGCTTCAGGCATTGGCGAGCCAATTGAACTACTCATTTTTAGGTGTTTTTCAGCCCCTTCAAAATCCTGCTTCATCATAGCCAAATTTCCCTTTAATGTATAATAAGTAGATCGAACTGGTTTAAATAATAAGTTTGGAAACTTAATCGTAGCTAAAATTCTTTCTACCTCTTCAATATTTCCCTGCTCCATTGGTTCTTGAACCAATCGCAATGGCCCTATAAAAAAATGACTGAACAAGGCAATAGCTCCTATAAAATATAAAATGAAAGAAGGCCAAAATCCAGCTTTTATTGTAACCAAGATAGCTAATGCTATCGATAATATACCCAACCAAAATCTGTAACGAATCAACGTATTATAAAACTTCATTTTTAAAATTTAGGAAGCAAAAATAGGCTTTGAGTAATGAAGATAATGAGAATATTTTGTTGCAATTTCCTATGCCACCTAACTTCGTAATAATTATCACACAATGAAAAAAATAATTTGCTCTATAATAGTTATACATTTTGTTTTAATAGGATTCTCGCAATCTTTACAAACTTACTTTCTTACAAAAAGTGTTGGCAAACTTCCTTCATTACTATATGGCCTGGGAGAAGATAGACTTGGTGGTGCCAAAATGGGTTACATAGACACAAACATTCTTTTTAAGGTAGTTGACACCTCTCATTCGCTCTGGAAAGTACAACTATCAAAATATCGCAGTGCATTTATAGATAAAGTATACCTACGAAAAGATAGCATATTGAAAGAAAAACCCTACAACCTAACTTCTAATTTTAATGTTCTGGGAACAGATAGCTCTTATGATATTGCTACAATAAATCTTGATGAGAAATTGCCATATCGTGCCTGGATGCAAACCGAGCCTGCTGCCATACAATTGGAAATATTTGGCGTTCAAAGTAATACCAACTGGATTACCCAATTACCATCAACACTAAAAGAAATAAAAAATGTTTATTATCGGCAAAGTGAAGATGATGTTATGCTTGTTACAATAGAATTAAAACATCAGGCTCATTGGGGCTATTCTATTAACTACGCTAATAATCAACTAGTAGTTAAAATAAAAAGACAGCCTCAAAAACTAGACATCAGAAACATTAAAGTTGCAATTGATGCTGGACATGGTGGGAGTAATTTGGGTGCAGAAGGAAAAACAACTCATATTTTAGAAAAGAACTACACTTTACTATTCGCTAAACAATTACATAAATTACTGAAATCCAAAGGAGTTAAAACTGTTTTTATGACAAGAGAAACAGATACTACTTTAGAAATGAAGGATAGGATTCTGTCTTTACAAAAACAAAACCCAGATGTACTGATTAGCATTCACTTAAACTCTAATTCAGATAAAGAAGTGAAAGGCTGCGGTACTTTTTACCGACATATTGGCTTTAGGCCTGTCAGTCAAGCCATTTTAAGTCGTATGCAAGAAATTGGCCTGGAGGAATATGGAAATGTTGGCAGTTTCAATTTCGGGTTAAGTGGTCCAACAGATTTTGTGAATTGTTTACTTGAAGTTGGATTTTTAAGCAACATACATGATGAGAAGAAACTAGCAAACCCCAAATTTCATACACAAACGGCTTCCCAAATTTATAAAGGGCTGGTAGATTGGTTAAAACAAGTACAATTACAGAAATAAAAAAAATTGGGTTCGATAGAAATCGAACCCTCAACCAAAACTAACTGCTTATGAGAAAAATAAATATGTAGAATATTTATTTACGTACACTAATTGTCAAAAGCCTTGCCAAACTATTAAAATAAAATGTTAAATTTTTTTCGAATCTACTCTTCACCGGCAAATCATTTTTGTAACAACATCTCAAGTATATAGACGAGTACATTATATTTTTTGTTGCGTCAAACGCTAATATTTAAATGCTATTCTACGACGCATAGTAATGTGCTTGGTTTAAATACGAATTCTAAATGATTTATAAAATCTATTGCTCCCTTATTCAAGAAATCTAGCTTTAATTTCAGCAGATGGTATCATACAAGTTTGTTGTTTACCAAACCATCTATACCTATTTTTTGCAATCATATCATAAACAAAATCTCTTATAAACCTTGGAATGATAATAAATGCATAAAGCAGGGTCCAAACACCTCCAATATCCTTCATTAAATTCAAGGCCGCCGTGGATTTTAGCAGTATCCCATCTTTTTTAACATAAATAAAAGAATCAAACCGACTATTTGATAATTGATGTTCTAGAAGTATTTTCTGTCCAAATGATGATTGTAAAGAAGCAAATTTTATCAAGGCATTTTTATCTTGCCTGATAACAAATTTCACGGTACTGTTGCATAAGTTGCAAACACCATCGAAGAGTAATATATTATTGCTTTCCTGCAATTTATTATTTAAAGTACAAAGGTAAAATTTGTTGAATCATTTATTCTTTTATTTCTCATATCGCAAGTATAAAAACTTTAACCCTGTAAAACTTAAACCTTAAATATATTTGCTGTTATGCATTATGTTTCAGTAGAAAAATTGACTAAATCTTATGGCATTACGCCATTGTTTTCAAATATTACATTTCATATTTCTCAGGGCGATAAAATTGCATTGATTGCAAGAAATGGAACAGGAAAATCAACACTTCTAAAAATTCTTTCAGGACAAGAAACTGCCGATGAAGGCAAAGTTTGGATTAATAAAGAAGTAACTGTGGCTCTATTTGAACAAGATCCTAAACTGGAAGAAACAAAAAATATTTTAGACAATATTCTTCATGCCCATCATCCATCTGTTAAAGCAATAAAAAGCTACGAATTAGCCATTGAAGAGAATAATACTGAAAGCCTACAAGACGCTATTGTGTTAATGGATGAGATGCAGGCCTGGGACTTTGAAGCCAAGGTAAAACAAATTCTTGGCAAACTAAATATTCATCACCTGCAACAAAACGTAAACACACTGAGCGGAGGACAACGAAAAAGAGTTGCACTTGCAAGAACGCTTATAGATATTGGGTTTGAGCAAAATCATACATTATTAATTATGGATGAGCCAACCAATCACTTAGATGTGGAGATGATTGAGTGGCTCGAGAACTATCTGCTTTCAGAAAATGTAACATTACTAATGGTTACCCATGATAGATATTTTTTAGATGCGGTATGTAATGAAATCTGGGAATTAGAACGTGAAGATTTGTATGTATATAAAGGCGATTATGATAATTACCTAGAAAAGAAAGCCGCCAGAATAGAAAACGAACAAGCCAATATAGATAAATCGAAAAGTGAGTTCAGAAAAGAATTAGAATGGATGCGTAAACAACCTAAGGCAAGAACTACAAAATCTAAAAGCAGACAAGACAATTTTTATGATATAAAAGAAAAAGCATCTAAAAAAATTGAAGACAATCAGGTGCAACTGCAAATTAAAATGAGCAGGATTGGCGGCAAGGTGATTGAACTAAAAAAAGTATATAAAAGCTATGGCGAAAAAGAAATTCTTAAAGGATTTGATTACACTTTTAATAAAGGCGAACGTTTAGGTATCATCGGAAAAAATGGTGTTGGTAAATCAACATTTCTAAATATTATCCAGGAATTAGAAAAGCCCGATAATGGTAAAATCAATATTGGCGACACCATTGTTTTTGGTAATTTCTCTCAACAGGGTCTCGAAATAAAAGAGAATGTAAGGGTTATAGAATATGTTAAGAATATCGCAGAAAATTTTCCTTTGGCAAAAGGTGGAAGCATCAGTGCTGCCCAATTTTTAGAGTTGTTTTTATTTACTCCCGAAAAACAATACACTTATCTACAAAGTTTGAGTGGGGGCGAAAAGAAACGTTTACAATTATTAGCAATCCTTTTCAAAAACCCGAACTTTTTAGTTTTAGATGAACCCACGAACGACCTCGATTTACCTACCTTAGCGGTACTTGAAAACTTTTTACAAGACTATCCCGGTTGTGTTGTCATTGTAAGTCACGATAGGTATTTTATGGATAAATTAGTAGATCATTTATTAGTATTTGAAGGAAACGCTACTATTAGAGATTATCCTGGAAATTACAGTCAGTATAGAATCTGGCAAGATGAAGAGGCTGCCAAAACAAAACAAGTTGCCGCAGCAAAAGTTCTAGAAGCTAAAAATATTGAACAGCAAAAGGCAAATAAGAAAATTTCTTTTAAAGACAAACACGAATTTGAACAACTTGAAAAAGAAATGCCAAAACTGGAAGCAGAAAAAAAAGAAATTGAGTATAAATTAACAATGGAGCAATTAAACTTCGAGGATATTAATAAGCTAAGCTTACGCATTGGAGAGATATCTCAACTACTTGAAGAAAAAGAAATGCGTTGGTTAGAGTTAAGTGAAATATTAAGCTAACAAAATAAAACAACCTATACAATAAAACATTATTCTGTTCGTTGTTAAAAGATTATAGCATTGTTACTAAACGTGCAATCTATCCCAAATGAAATCAAGCAAATTATTATTCATTATATTATCTTCTTATCTTTTGTTTGGTTGTACCAAATATGTAGAAAAAAGCAGCACCAACAATACGGGGGGCACCGGAGGAACTAATGGTGGCTCTAATAATACAGGTTCTAGTGGAACAAGTGAAACCGGCCCCATTGTAATTTCATATACCAGCACCAGTCCTTGTGCTCCTAGCACCGAAAAATTTACTTTTACCTGCACTGGTTCCGGCGTTCCAAGTGGAGCAACTTTTGAGTGGTATTTTGGCGATGGTAATTCGGGTTCGGGGGCAACAACTACCAACACCTATTTCGATGGGGGCTATAAAACAGTTCTGGTAAAAGTAAAAAAAGACGGACAAGATGTGGGACAACAAACCCTGGCTGTTAGAGCTTTTGGGCAGGACGTTACGCCTATCGCTTCTTTTTCTTACACACCAGCTACCCAGGTTGGAACACAGGCTACATACGATTTTCAAAGCAATAGTTATGTTTCTAAAGGCTCACCAGCTTATAAATGGGATTTTGGAGATGGTGGTACAGCCAGCGACATAAAAGTGTCTCACACATTTCAGCAAAAAACAACAGAACAAAATTTTACGGTAAAGCTGACTGTTACCAGCGATGCAGGCTGCAGTGATACAAAATCAATTACTATTACTGTACCGCCAGCATATAATATTACTGGAGGTTTCACAGCTACATCAACCAGCCCTTGTGCTCCAAGTAGTGAAGTATTCACCTTTACAGGCCCCACAACAAATGTTCCAACTGGTGCAATTTATACATGGGATTTTGCCGATGGTAGTGGTACAGCTCTTGGAAATCCAATAACAAAAGCCTATGCTTACCACAATACTTACAACGTTATTCTCAATATAATTTATAATGGTAAATCTATTTATACTGTTGCTCAGCCAATCCATCCTTTTGGTATAGATGCAACACCTATTGCTTCTTTTTCGGCACAAAACACCAGCTCTACTGCTACAACTGCCACATATTTCTTCAACAACTCATCGCAGGCAAATGGCGGTTTTTCTAATGTGCAATGGGATTGGGATTTTGGAGATGGAAAAACATTAAGCACTTCTAACTATACGGCTACAAAAATTTATGATAGAGACCCTGTAGCAGATAAAACCTATACAGTAACTATGAAGGTTACTGCCAACTCTGGCTGTTCTGCAACAAAAACAACAACTGTTATTATACCTAAACAATAAACTATGGATTTTGCAACATTTATATGGGCAGATTATATAGGTTTATTTGGTGCATTTTTAAGTGCAATTACTTTTATACCACAAGTAATACAAGCTTACAAAACCAGAAGTGTGAAAGACCTTAGTTGGGGAATGTTGCTCATTGTTTTCTTTAGTGTAATAGTATGGCTAGTGTATGGCTTTGCAAAAGGATTACCCCCAGTAATTTTTGCGAATAGTGTAATTCTTGTCCTTAGTACTATTTTATTGTATTTCAAAGCTACTTTTAAGAACTAGCTACCTTACTTGCTGACTTTTTAACAAACTAATTACTCTTTTAGGGCTTAGGGTCAACCCCGAGACTTAGGGGGTCAATCCCGAGACTTAGGGGATCAATCCCTAGGCTTAGGGGGTCAATCCCGAGGCTTAGGGTATGACTACCGTGTATTGTTATCAATAGATTAGGCTTGTGAAGTTGAGGATTTGTTTTGTTTGGTAGAGCAAAACTTACCAATTGCTAAAATTTTACTACGTTTATATGTAACTATTTAGCTTCGTCAAATTTCATTTTTAACAACTCAATAGCATAAGCAATCAAATCACTTTTTTGTTGTAAATTATTTAATGAAACTTCTTTTTGCTTAAAAGATTTTGATGGTTCATCGTAGTAGCAAATAATTAAATCCTCAGAATTGCTGTTTCTCCTACTGGTGGTTTTAATATAGGTATCAACAAGATTGTCCCACGTTATATACAAATTCAACTTTCTAACCTCTAGTCCTTTTTTGTCTATAGTTATTGTTGGTTTTCTGTCGAGGTTCATTCGTAAAAATTGAACAAATGCTATTAAACAAAATATCAAGGGTAAAGCAAAAAAGGGGGCAACCGATTGAATAATGAATTTCTTTTCTTTAAATAAGTTAATTAATTCATAACTAAACCAACCAATAAAAGGAATAAACCACAAAAAAGAGTACTTTGTATAATATGTTTTAAACTCTTCGAATTGTTCTGTTATGTATGGAGGTGTGTTGGCAATATCTAAAGTAGATTGATAGGTTGTTGTTTTAAGAAAAGTCCAGAAGTTTTTGGGTGGGCATAACTTTTCTTTTAATATCTCTTTCTCTTGTTGAAACAATATTTTAAAATTATTATTCATTATTGTATAAGAAATCCACATCCTGAAAATCTAAAACTTTCGGGATGTGGAAACTTGAACCCTAACTCGCATCCTCTCTTTCCTTCAACTCTTTTATTTATAATGGGTTTGTTATAATGTATACTATTTTTTGAAACCAATCCTTTCTCAATGCTCCCATTTTAAACGCTGTTCCATTTCATCTTCATTTTTGTCTAAAAGGTTTTCAAGTGCATCATAAATAGAAGCCAGCTGGACATCCCGTTCACCAAATTCTTTTTGCATTTCTATGCGTAGTTCATTTATTTGTTCAGACAGGTTTTTGTGTTTATTTATGTAATTTCTTATTGAAATAAATGTTCTTACAATTGTAATATTTACTTCTATTGCTTTGCTCGAATTCAGTACACTTGCCAACATTGTAAGTCCATGTTCTGTAAATGCAAAAGGCATATAACGAATCCCACCACGTTTTGAGGTGCTAAAATTGCACCTCAAACCCTCAAACTCAATTTTGGTTAGTTCAAACATAAAATCTGAAGGAAACTTTTTTATATTCTGTTTTACGGCTCTCTTCAAATATTTAGTTTCGGTTTCATATAGTTCTGCCAGATCAAAATCTAACATTACTTTTTGCCCTCTTACTTCATAAATCTTATTTTTTATTATAGCAGCATCCATTATCAATAACTTATTTCTGGTATATAAAACCATAAGGTATAGTACTAACTCGCATCTTCTCTTTCTTTCAATTCTTTTATTTTATCTAAAGCACCTGCTACCACATCGCACATTACGGTGTATAAAGCACCGGGTTTGTAATTGGCATAAATATGTTCTAGTGCTAAGTTTTCGTTGGCAATAACTGTTTGTGGTATATTAGGGTTCACACTGTTTATACCTTCTTGCAACAAAGTGATGATTTCTTCTGGAGTTCTGCCACGAAGGTTTTTATCACAACGAATAATGATTTCATCGAAGTGTTGTACAGAAATAGCACCTAATTCTCTGATATCTTCATCGCGTCTATCGCCCGTTCCACTAATAACACCAACACGATATTTATAATCGAGCTTGCTAATGAAATCGCACAGTAATCTTAACCCGTGTGGATTGTGTGCAAAGTCAGCCAAAAAGGTAAAATGTTTAAAATGGAAGAAGTTAAGACGACCAGGAGTTGTGCTGCTGCCAGCTACAAATGTTTGCAAGCCAGTTTTAATGTCATCTATTGAAATAGTTTTAAACAAGTAAGAAGCCATAACACTTGGTAAACAATTGGCTACATTGTGTAATGCTTTACCCTCGAAGGTTAAAGGAATTTCTTTCACATTCATTACACGAATTTTCCAGGTGCCTTTTAATACCGTTACAAAACCATTTTCGTACACCGTTGCTAAACCTCCTTTGCTGCAATGTGCTTTAATGCGTGGATTATTTTCATCCATACTAAATAAGGCGATATTGCACTTCAATCTATCTTTTATTTTATATACCAAATCATCATCGGCATTTAATACAGCATAACCGTGTGGGTAAACCGTTTCGGCAACAACAGCTTTTACATCTGCCATTTGCTCAATAGTATTAATACCGCCAAGTCCCATATGGTCTGCTGCAACGTTTGTTACAATGGCCACATCGCAATGTTGAAACGCTAAACCATTTTTTAAGATACCGCCTCTGGCACATTCCAACACAGCAAAATCAACAGTAGGGTCTTTAAGTACAAATGCACTTGAAATAGGCCCGGTGCAATCGCCTCGCATCATTAACTGATTTTGAATATACACACCATCGCTAGTGGTGTAGCCGACTTTCTTTCCTGCTGTTTTACATAGATGTGCTGTAAGTCTTGTGGTAGTGGTTTTACCATTAGTACCCGTAACAGCAATAATTGGAATACGACCATTGCCTCTATCTGGGAACAACATATCCACCACTGGTTCTGCCACATTACGGCCAATACCTTCGCTTGGATCAATATGCATTCTAAAGCCCGGAGCAGCATTTACTTCGAGGATAGCACCCCCATTTTCAGTTACCGGTGTGCGTAAATCTTTGGCCATAATATCAATACCACATATATCTAAGCCAATGATTTTTGCAATACGCTCACACATAAAAATATTAGCAGGGTGTACTTCATCAGTTACATCTGTAGATGTACCACCTGTACTCAGATTAGCAGTGGTTTTAAGCAATACCAGTTCATCTTTTGCTGGAATAGTTTCTAAAGTATAGCCTTTATCTTCCAGCATTTTCATAGTGCTGCCATCCACATTAATTTGTGTTAAAACTTTTTCGTGACCATATCCTCTGCGAGGATCTTTATTGGTTTCATCAATCAACCATTGAATCGTATGTTCTCCATCACCAGTAACAGCTGCTGGTGTTCGCAATGCAGCACAAATGAATTTAGAATTAATAACTAAAACCCTAAAGTCGAAGCCAGTAATAAAACGCTCAACGATTACACTTCTGCCATATACTTTAGCAGCTTCAAATGCAGTAAGGGCTTGCTCCCAGGTAGTAATATTGGTTGTATTTCCTTTTCCGTGATTTCCATCGATAGGTTTTATTACTAATGGGTAACCATATTTCTCTACCGCTTCCTGAAGCCCAACTTCAGTTCTGATAACAGTACCACGAGGTACAGGAATTTCGGCGGCACCTAATAGGTTTTTTGTTTCTTCTTTATCGCAGGCGATATCTACAGCAATATTGCTGGTAGTGCTTGCAATAGTTGCTCTGATGCGTTTTTGATGAACACCATAACCTAATTGCACCAGACTATGTTTGTTTAAACGAATAAAAGGAATACCACGTTTTGCAGCTTCCTCTACTATGCACCCTGTGCTTGGTCCAAGACGAGTGTCTTCACGTATTTCACGAAGCTCCTGAATATCTGCTGGCAAATCATAATCTGTTCCATCCACCAATGCTTGTGCAATTTTTACGGATGCTTTTGCAGCATACACACCAGCATCTTCTTCCATATAACTAAATACTACATTATACTCTCCTTCTTTACCAGTGCCACGTGTTCTACCAAAGCCGGTATCCATACCAGCAAGGGTTTGAATCTCTAAAGCAATATGTTCAATCACGTGTCCCATCCAGGTGCCTTCTTTAACACGAGAGAAAAAACCACCTGGTTTATCTTCACTACAACGATGATCATACAAACTAGGAATTAGTTTTTCGAGACGCTCTAAAAAACCATCAATTTCATTTGTTGGCTTTTGCTCTAACTCTTCTAATTGCAAACGCATTTGAATGAGTTTACCACGACGAACGCTCCAATAATTAGGACCACGAAGGATTTTGATTTCTTCAATTTTCATATTCAGTTGTGTTTAGTTGTTTATTTTATTGCTTAGGTTTGAAAGATATGGAATTTTATGAAGTAGCAAAATTCTACTTAGAAATTGGCACAATACTTATGGCACAACCACCACTTGCTGCAAGTGATAATGGCAATACTGTATTACTATCTACCGTTATTGTTGTAATTTGATAAGCCTGTGGATTTGTTTGCCAGTCTGCATCTTTGGCATCTGCGTAAATGGTTGCCTTATATTTTTTGTTTTTGTCTAAGAAGTTTAAAGTAATGCTTGTTTGTCTTGCTTTTTCGTTGGTAATAGCACCTACAAACCAAGTATCTTTTTTCTTTGCTTTACGAGCAGTTGTAATGTATTCTCCAGGTTCTGCTTCCAGGTATTTGCTATCATCCCAGTCAACCGCCACATCTTTAATAAACTGAAAAGCATCTAAATGTTTCTCGTAGCTTTCTGGCAAGTCGGCAGCCATTTGTAGTGGGCTACAAAACACCACGTATAATGCTAATTGTTTGGCAATAGTGGTGTGTACTTTCTGTGTTTTGGTTTTATCCCAATAGCTTAAGTCCATTTGAAAAATACCCGGTGTAAAATCCATGGGTCCACCCATCATTCTGGTAAAAGGCATAATGGTTTCGTGATTAGGATTATTACCTTTACTAAAAGCATTGAATTCCATACCGCGACCCGCTTCGCAAGCCAGCCAGTTAGGATATGTTCTTTGTAACCCTGTAGGGCGAACAGGTTCATGAGCATCTAACATAATTTGAAACTGTGCTGTTTTTTGAGCCACATGCACATAGTGGTTTACCATAGTTTGTCCATCGTGATGTTCGCCTCTCGGAATAATTTTGCCTACATAGCCTGTTTTTACTGCATCGTAACCAAATTGTTTCATAAAACGATAGGCAGTATCCATCTGTCTTTCATAGTTAGATGCCGAGCCCGATGTTTCGTGATGCATTATGATTTTAACATTCTTTGACTTTGCATATTGTTGCAATTCCTTCACATTAAAATCGGGATAGGGTGTAACAAAATCAAATACTTTTTCTTTCCACTGTCCAAACCAGTCTTCCCAGCCAACATTCCATCCTTCCACCAAAATAGCATCGAATTTGTGCTTACTGGCAAAGTCTATATATTTTTTAACTTTGGCAGTATTTGCAGCGTGTTTACCACTGGCATAATCCCAGGTTCCTTTGCCAATAAACATTTCCCACCAAACACCCATAAACTTAGTAGGCTTTATCCAGGAGGTGTTTTTAATAGCCGAAGGTTCGTTGAGATTCAAAATAATCTTAGACGCTAAAATATCGGTTGCTTTATCACTCACAATAATGGTTCTCCAAGGTGTTGTTGCAGGAGCTTGCAAATACGCTTTATTGCCAACAGCATCGGGCACTAAAACAGCAGATAGATTATAGTTGGATTTATTAATCTCTAGATTCATTGCCGGATAATTTACCAGTGCTGCTTCGTGAATATTGATATAAATACCATCGGTAGTTTTTAGCATTAAAGGGGTTTGAACAGTGTTGGCATTAACAGGTGTTTTTACAGCAATCTCTGGGTTGGTGCTGGTAATACTTAGAGCGTCTACATCGCTGAGGTTGGTAATACTTGGCTGATATTCGTTGCTATCAAAATCTCCCGGAATCCAAAAGGCTTTATGATTGCCTGTTAAATGAAACGCTGTGTTTTCTTCATTTACAATAAAATGATTCAGATTTTTTTGTTTGGGGAATTCATATCTAAAACCAAATCCGTCATCAAATACTCTAAATACAATATTTAACGCTAACCCTTCCCCCGATTGCTGTTTCAACTTAATGAATAAAGTGGTATGGTGATCGGTAATCTCTTTTCTATCACCCCAAACGGGTTGCCAATTTTGGTGGTAGCTGGATGTGTCTGCTCCTATTATTGCTAAGTTTTTATTTAGTGGCTGATATATTTTTCCATTAAATATTTCTTTTAACTCAAACCCAAGTGTTGATGGCAGTATGAAGGGTTTGTTTTTGTAGAAAGCCTCGTATTGTGGTTCTCCTGTTTCTGTGAGAATGAAATTAAGTTTTACATTCCCATTGGGTGAAGCAATGGATTTTATTTGTTGTGCAACAAGCAAATTAGTTAGTAGTGTTGTTGTAATAATTGCCAGTATTTTTTTTAAAGACATAAGAATTTTTAATTAGAGGTGAAAGATAAGTAATGCGTGCATTTGATAAAACTTATTCATATTTTTTCTTTGTAATAGAGAGTTAAAAAAATTGTTTTATATCTTCGTTTTAGTGAGAGCCACAATTTATAAATCTACAGGAAGCTGGTACATTGCCGAAACAGAAAACGGCTTGCGATTGAATGCAAGAATAAAAGGTATTTTTAAAATAGATAATATCACCAGCACCAATCCTATTGCGGTAGGTGATGAAGTTGAAATGGTGATGGAGAACGAACTTGAAGGTACGGCTACCATTACAAAAATATTCGACCGAAGAAATTATGTGGCTCGTGTATCGCCCCACAATAAACACCAGCACCATATTGTTGCAAGCAATCTTGATCAAAGTGTTTTGTTTGCAACACTTAAAAGCCCAAAAACATCTCAAGGCTTTATTGATAGATTTTTAGTGGCTTGCGAAATGCATCATATACCAGCCATTGTTGTGTTTAACAAAGCAGATATTTATGAAGAAAAAGAGATTGACCGGTTTTTAAACTTGCAAGACATGTATCAAAAAATTGGATACAGAATTGTTTTAGCTAGTATGCAAACTCAGGATGGACTTGATGTTTTGAAAGAAATATTAAAAGATAAAACTACCTTGTTGAGTGGCCATAGTGGTACAGGAAAATCAACTTTTATTAATCATCTTTTTCCAGAGCTTGATTTAAAAACTACGGAAGTGAGTGATTGGAGTGGTAAGGGTATGCATACCACCACATTTGCTCAGATGTATCATTTGCCTTTTGGTGGAAAAATAATTGACACTCCTGGTATTAAAGAACTGGGTTTAGTAGATGTAACAAAACAAGAATTAAGTGGTTATTTCCCAGAAATGAAAAAGCATTTACCAAACTGTAAGTTCAATAACTGTTTGCATATAAACGAACTTACCTGTGGCATTAAACAGGCTATTGGCAACAACGAAATAAGTTTTGATAGATACCAGAGTTATTATAATATTTTAGAGAGTCTTGGTTAATGAGTTAATTAGCAAATGTGCTAATGTGAAAATGAACCTATAATTATTTTTTACGTTTTAAAAGCCTCTTTGGGGGTTGGGTAATATGAAAACACTTTGTTTAGATTTTGGAAACACGCGTCAAAAATGTGCTGTATTTATTAATGATGAGTTGATTGATGTTACTGTGTTAGACAGCTCATCAAACAACGATTTATTGAAACTTATTGAAGAACATCATCCCACATATTCTATTCTTTCTTCTGTTATTAATCATAACATTGAAGTAGAAGAAATTCTTGCTGCAAACTCGCATTTTCATAAGCTAAATTATCAAAGCAAATTACCCATTAGCACACCTGTTGGAAAGCCTGAAACTATTGGTGCAGACAGGTTGGCCATATGCAGTGCTGCTGCAAATATGTTTCCACAACAACATAATTTAGCCATTGGTTTAGGCACTTGCATAACCTATAATTTCATCAATAAATTTGGTGAGTTTTTTGGGGGCAGCATTTCACCAGGCATGCTGATGCGTTTTAAAGCCATGAACGACTATACTGCATTATTGCCAATAGTAAAAGCCGAGCATCAATTTCCATTGGTGGGTTACGACACTAAAACAAATTTATTGAGTGGTGTGTTGTATGGTTTAGCAAAAGAAGTAGATGGTATTATAGATTTATATGAAGCAAAGTATGACAACCTAAATATTGTATTAACAGGAGGTGATGCTGAATTTTTCTCGCAACATCTTACAAACAAAATAAACTATGAGCCCAATTTATTGTTTAAGGGTTTATTAGCAATCAGTAAATCCAATAAATAAAGTTTAACAAAAAATTATTCACATTAGCTACATCTATAAAATTTTTTTAAGTAGATTGCGTTAGTTTATTTTAGCGTTATGAAAACAATCAGAATATTATCCCTACTTATAGTTGTATTTTTTTCCAACACATCTTTCAAAAAACTAATTGGGAAAGATGATTTTTATATTGTTGTAAGCAAACACAATTATTCAATTAGTATTTATGATGCTGATAACAATTTTATAGTTAGCTATCCTGCAACATTTGGTAGCAATGATTTAGGCGATAAAATGTATGAAGGCGATAGACGTACCCCCGAAGGAACTTTTCATATTGTAAGCAAAAGAGTGCATCCAAAATGGGATAGATTTATGGCTCTAGATTATCCAACAGCAGAGAGCTATCAAAAATTTAATGAAAGAAAAGCTGCTGGCGAAATTCCTCAAAACGCCAGAATTGGTGGTAGCATTGGCATTCATGGTACCTGGCCCAAAGAAGATTGGGCTGTTGATTTGCACCAAAGCTGGACACAGGGCTGTGTGAGCACAAAGAATATTTATGTAGATGAAATATACAGTCAATTACCTGTAGGTACTAGGGTTGAGATTGTCCCTTAGATTTTTCTTAAAGTGTATTAACCACTATTATAGTCTAATCATTTCTTGCGAATAGAAATGTTATTTTAAAATTTACCTTTTCAGATTTTTTAGTATATAAGCTTATACCCAACGCCCCTTATGGTGATTATTTGTATGGATGCATCCTCATGTAAATAGGTTCTTAACTTAGAAAGGTACACATCCAAAATTCGACTATTAAAAAAAGTATTACTACCCCAAACTGTTTTTAATAATTCATCTCTTTTAACAATACTGTTTTTATTACTTGCCAGCAATCGTAACACTTCAGCTTCTTTAAATGAAAGTTCATATTCTTTAGTAGGGGAAACTAATAATTGGCGGGAAAAATTAAATATGAATTGACCCAAACCAAATTCTGTGTTAACAGCAACATTTGATTTGTTAAACCTTAATAAATTTTCTATCCGCACAATCAACTCTTCGAGGCTAAATGGTTTTTTTACATAATCGTTAGCTCCTGCTTTAAAGGCATCCAAAACATCCTGCGTTTGTGTTTTTGCAGTAAGAAAAATAATAGGTATGCTATCAGATAACTGCCTAATATTTGAGGCTATTTCAATTCCCGATGCAGATGGTAACATCATATCTAAAATACAAATATCTGGCTGCTGTTTATTGAACATTATCATTGCCTTGGGGCTGTCTTTTAGCCATTCAACCTGATACCCAATTCGGTTAAGTGTTTCTTGTACAATACTGCCAAGTGTTTCATCATCTTCCACAAAAAGAATTTTGGTGCTCATTAAATCGATTGGTTTAATATTATAGTAAATGTGCTGCCTTGATTAATGTTGCTTTGCACTGTTATGGCACCATTGTGCAAGTTCATTATATGTGTAACATAGCTTAGACCAAGTCCATAACCCGCAACATTATTTTTAGGAACCCTATAAAATTTTTCAAATATGCTACTTTGGTATTTTTCATCTATTCCTATACCATTGTCTTGTATAGCAATTTTAAACTGGTGATTCAAACCAGATAATTCAATATTAATAACAGGATGTTCTTTGCAATATTTTATGGCATTATCGATTAGATTAAAAAGTACGGTTTTAATATGTGTTTTGTCTGCAAGAATATTAGTATTATCTGTTGTGCAATTAAAAGTAACATTGGCTTTAAATTTTTCAAACTGAGGCTGCATGGTACTTATTACTTCCTCTATCAAATTTTTTAAAAAGAACCGCTCTTTTTGCAACTCAATTTTATTATGCTCAAATGCAGATAACTTTAAAACCCTGTCTACTAAAAAACTTAATCTATTTAACTCTTTTGACGAAGCATTGAGATACTTAAAGGTTAAGTTTTTATCATCATAAGCTCCAAACTTGGTAATGGCTTCAATGGCAACAGATACTCATGCTATAGGTGTTTTAAGTTCGTGAGTAATGGTGGTTACAAAATCATTTTTAAAAGCAATCAACTCCTTTTGTGCTACAATCATTTTATACGTATATATACTTCCTAAAATAATAGTTAGTAGTTCGAGTAACGCTATAACAATCTGATTTTTCACTTTTTTTAAAACCAACATATCTAAGTTCTGTACTTGAACAAAATACACAATTGACCTACTTTGGATAGTAGCAATTTTATCTGTTAAAAAATAATTTGTAGGTATGATATGATTTTTTGAATCTGAAATGGTTTCTTCAGAAACCATACACTCAATTGGTAATGCTGGTAGTGCTTGCTGAATCTTTTTCCTAAAAATAGAGTCAATGGTTTTAATATTTATATATTCCTTTTTTGATTTAACCTCACTAATGTCAAGAGTGTCTGTATCATATCTTAATTTATATTGAGGAATAAAATTGTTAAGTAAACTAGCGGTAAAAGCAATATCTTTTTTTACAACAAATATTTCAATTTCCTGTATTGATTCTTTAAAAGCAATATTAATTTTTCTCTCAATCAGTTCTTTTTGGTTTTTATAACTATTGGTCAGCCAATATATCTGAAACATAGCAATCGCTGCACAAACAACAATAAACACAACACTTATTTTTTTATATTGCTTCATTGTAAACAAAAATATAGTTTATAGTTGTTGTTAATTTATTTTAACATTAATTAACAAACAGGTTAGATTGTTTAAGATAAGTTCTACTTCTTTTGTGGCATCATTTAGAGTAAATTTTATGAGTAAATTTTGTTTGTCATTTTTTTTTCTTTTAACCAGTCTACACATTCGTGCACAGATGAGCGAGGGTGTAATTGAATATGAAAAAAAAATAACAACCAAAAAAATAATCGCATTCAATGGAGAAATTAAAACCTTAAATGCACCTATTAATTTAAAAACCAAATCGGTTTTAAAGTTTAATTCAAAAGTATATAGTTATAAACCTTCTGTAGAGCAAAATGAAGATACTCTTTTAGAATCGGATGGTATAAAGCGTTTCATTTTAGAAAAAATGGGAGAATATGACCAGTATTATTTTGTACTAAATAAAAGAGAAGGCTACAAAGTAGTAGGCACATTCTACGACATATATACAATTAACAATTTTTTTATTCCCTACACATATACGGTTACCAACGACACAAAAAAAATTTTAGGATACAGTTGTAAAAAAGCAACACTAAATATTACAACAAAAAATGCCTTGGAAAAAATCATAATATGGTTTACTACTCAATTACCTAAAAATATGGGACCAGAAGGGTTTAGAGGTTTGGAAGGAACTATTTTGGAAGTAAATATTGATAATAATATTTCCTTAACTGCTACAAGTGTTAAAGCTTCAAAAAACCAGAGAATAATTAAACCAAATTATGGCACATTAATGACTTATAGTGCCTATAAAAAACGAAAACAAAAAACGAAAACAATAAAAACAAAAAAATGAAACAAAGATTGAAACTTAATTTAATTACAGCTTTACTGTTAATTACAGCAACCTTATTTGGACAGAACAAAATCACCTTAGTGATTACTGGTAATCCTAATGAAAAAATTACTTTGAATGGTTACGACAATTTTCATAGTAATGACATTTTTAATTTAAAGCAATACTATGCTCCTCCTTTTAACAATGGAAGCTTAAATAGTAAAGGTGAATTTAAAATTACTACTGAATCTGAAAATCCAATATGGTTGCGTTTGCAAATTAATAGAACAGAAAAGCTTATTTATGGCGTATTGCAAAAAAACAGAACGTACTATATTAATATTTCGCGAGACTCTTGTATTGCAAGTTGTAATATTGAAAGTAAATATTTTGCCAATGAAGTTGCTTTGATGGAAAAGTTTAACAAAATATACTTTTTTGCAATGTATGTAAATTTTAATAAGAAGAATAAATCAGTTAGTCCAC
>CANGOT010000002.1 GCA_947455425.1 Chitinophagaceae bacterium
CAAGAAAAAGATACAAGGATATCATAATCGACAGACTTAATTATTATAAACAAAACAAGGGATTACAAATTGGTGGTTATGTAATTATGACAAATCATATTCATTTTATATGGACTACAAAAAACAATAATCTTAGCGATGTGGTTAGAGATTTTAAAACTTTTACCAGCAAAGCAATTTTAAAAGCATACAAGAAGAACCTGAAAGCAGAAAAGATTGGTTGTTGTATATGTATAAGTTTTATGCCAATAGAACCAACGAAAATGCAGTGTTTAAACTATGGACAAGTAACAACCATCCTGAAGCCATTTACTCAAAGAAATTTTTGATAAGCAAATTAAACTACATACACCAAAACCCTGTAAGGGCTGGCATTGTAGCAGAATCTGAACATTATAATAATAGTAGTGCAACTAATTACACCAATAACAAAGGCATTATTGAAATAGATTTGTTGTATTAATATTGTTTATTGCTAAAAGCAACATAATAAAGCTTCTAGGCTACAAGCCTCGAAGAGCTGAGAGCTGAGAATAGTTTTCAACAACTACAACATCTTAATAGCATAAAAATTACTTACACCTATTATACACAACAAATCATAATGAAGTATCAAATCAGTTTAAAAAACAGATACTTAGACGCGACTCTTCCCCACTAGTTGGTGAAACTTCCCCAGCTGTCTGTAATACTTCCCAACCAGTTGATGAAGCTTCCCCAGCAATTTGTGATGCACCCCCAATGGGTTGTAATTGTTATAGCCCAGCTGTAATTAGTTTTTTGATAAAGCAAATAAGCATTGCTAGTTTGGTTAAAATATATGTTTAAGTATTGGATGATTATCTAAACATATTGCTATGCTAAAAAAAGAGGATTTGTTAAAAAACCACCTGTGGCAATTTAAACTCGCCAGTTTTTCATTGCAATTGTTGTGGGTGTAGCTGTACCCAATACAACAAATACTTATCTACTTAGAGTTAAATCAACCAATCTATTTAGCTGGTATAAAGCACCTAACTACAATAAATATTTTTTATAATTGCAATATTTTTTATATTCGTAGCTAATACATTCGTTTAATCTAATTATCTATGCAAAAATTTACTACTAAAAACCCTCAGTCACACCATTCTTTAAAGCTTAGTTTTCTTTCATCTAAGCTGAAACGCGTTTATTTTATATTTTCGTTATTACTATTTTCCTTTTTTATCATGGGTAATTCTGGTGGTCCTGCTGCTGCTGGAAATGGTGGTAGAACTGGTGCACCTGGTGATGCAGGTAACTGTAGTAATTGCCATAGTGGCGGTTCTTTTGGTACAGTTTCAACTACAACAAGTGTTTTTAAATCTGGCACAACAACAAGTGTAACAAGTTATAATGCCGATTCTACTTATGATATAAAAGTTACTGTTAATCATACTAGTGGAAATCCAGGTGGGCATGGCTTTCAAATGACCGCTCTAAAAACAACAAACACTGCTGCAGGCAGCTTTAAAAATCCGGGTGCCAATGTTCAAATAAGTTCTACTAGTGGAAGACAATATCCTGAACATACCTCTATCAATACATCAAATATTTTTACAATCCAATGGAAAGCACCTGCTGTAGGAACGGGTAAGGTTACATTTTATTCTTATGGAAATTGTGTTGATGGCACAGGTGGTACAGGAGGCGATAAAGCTGGGGGTGGAACCTTAGCATTAACAGAAGCTATTGTTGCACCGGTTAAAATTTCAAGTTTTACTGTGCAAGCTAACAACAATAACAACTTATTAAATTGGGTAAGCAGCAATGAACAAAACAATTGCTGTTACAATGTACAATATAGTAGTAACGGTAAAGATTTTACTACCATTGCCACAGTTAATTCCAAAGCTACCAATGGCAATAGTAGTAGTAACATTTCTTATTCGTTTACACATGAAAATATAATTTTACAACATAGTTATTATAGATTGCAACAAATAGATAAAGATGGAAAATTATCTTATGTTTCAGAAATAAAAGAAAGTTTATTAAAGAATAAAGAAAATATTGTTTCCATATTTCCTAATCCAGTACTAGATGTTATTAATCTTACAACTAATAATGAAAAAGAAGTAATAGTTAAAGTTTTTGATATGAATGGTTTTCTTGTAAAACAAGCAGTAAAGTCATCTGGTTCAAACTCCATAAAAATTAATGCTTTGGATATGAGCAAAGGGTTTTATACAATTAGCCTTTTTCAGGATGGTCGCTTTTTAACAAGTCAAAAAGTAATTAAACTTTAAAACAAGTAGAAAGCTTCATTAAGTCTTGCTGCAAATTTTTAATCAATTTAGGACTTTTAGTTATTGGGGATCGTTATTAGATTATTCATACAAATGTCAATTTCTATGCTTTAACCATTCAACAATTATGGAAATTAAAAAGGGCAGCTTAGATTTTGTAGAAAAAGTTTTAACTGCTTGTTACAATAGCAATAAAGATGACTTATTTGTAATGAGTTTAATGCATCAATACGAAGAAAGAGGCTTTTTAACTAAGGGGCAATTGCAAGGATTATTTTATAAAGCTGAAAAAGTAGCCGATTTACCAACAGGCTTATTGGCAACCCTTGAAGCAACCATCATTAAACTACCCACACGAGAAAAAAAGAATACCCCCATTGTAATTACTGAAGTAAAAAAAGATGAAGAAACTGAAAAAAGAATTAACCAGATTTTAGGAAAATATCCGCAACATAAAGCAGTAATTGGCTTTCAAAATAATTTTAATAAATATGATAAGCTAAGTTCTTCCGAGAAATTGGAATTAGATAGAATATATAAAATGCTTATTAAAAAATCCTAATACTATCGTTAAAGTAAATATTATATAACAAAAAACGCTTCAATTAATTGAAGCGTTTTTTGTTATAGTAAAATCTATATATAAGTTCTTTTATCTAAGCAATACAAACTTATAATTTGCCAAGCCTGTTTGAGGTTGACCAGTCGTTGGGTCAAGTAGGTCTACTACCAAGGTAAATGTTTGATCGCAAGATGAAAATGTGCTAGGCTTACTAGATGATGTTCTGATATCTGTTGTTGCATCAGCACTTTGTGTTGGTATGGTAATTTTAAAATTAGAAGGGTCTGTCCAATCCATTGTAAAGGTAATATCGTTCCAACCAGCATCATATAAATTACCAAATGTTCCAGTTGCAGTTGTTGCACTTGTTTGAACTAAGTTAGTAACAGTTGCTGGTGCTGAATATGGATTTGCTGGTGCTCCCCAGGTTTGTGTGTACACTGTACCACTCAATTTGAATTCAGCAGTATTAGGATAATCCCCAGCTAAATCAGCTAAAACAACAGGGCAATATTTTTGCAATATAACCCAAACAGAGTCTCTGCCATAAACACCTGCTATTCCAGCACCACCAAGTTTTACTTTAACTGAATCTTTTTTACCACCAGCATATTGTGAATATACCCCGGTAATTCTTAAAGAATCATACAATTTACCCCCCTTAATAGTAACACTTGAAGGTCCATTGAAATCGGTTCCTATAAGTGCACCTGTAGGTGAAGAGTATGTTACAGGTATAGAAACATCATTTGCAAAAATACTAGTTACTGCTACAGGAACAGCTAATGCAACTGGCGTGCTTTGAACAGGATAAGCAATGGTATAATTGCTCAAAACAAATTCTCCTGCAGCTACTGTAAGAGCTGGTCTGTCTACAACCAAATTATTTTTTTTACACCCAATACTTCCAATAAGCATTAGTGCTACAATACTAAAATTTATATATTTTTTCATATTTATCATATTATTTTAAATTTATGGGTTTTGATCACCAGCTGTGAAAGTAGAATTAACGTCAATCTCTTTTTGCGGGATTTTCATTATCATTTGAGCATCTCCAGGAGCTAATACATAAATTTTAGGATCAAAATTTGGCGAACCGTGGTTTCCTGCACCAGTTGGTCTGTTTAAACCAGTCTTTAATCTCTTAATATCAAATAATGAGAATCCCTCACCCCATAATTCGATTCTTCTTTGCAACAAAATTTCATTTAATAAAGCCGGGCTTGCAGTAGGAGCTGAATATCCAGCATATCTTGTTTTAATTAATGTTTCCAAAGTAGTTTTTGCAGCAGCATCATTTCCTTGTCTAGCCAATGCTTCAGCTTCGATTAAATACATTTCTGCAGCTCTCATAAATAAATAGTCACCAGCCCAAGCACTCGGACTTGCTAAGTGAAATTTAGTTTGGCAATAGTCTGGAAATTTAGCACTATTAGGAGAACCGGTAGGTTTAGTAAATACTTTGTATCTAATGTCAGAACTATTGATTTTAGAATATAATTCTTTAGTGATTTTCTTTTGACCACCTAATTGAGCATAATCAAATGCAGCAGCATCCATATGAGAAAAGAATGAAGCATATATAGTAGCCTGATCAGTAATAACTTCTGCACCCCACATCCATTCTGGATTAGAGATTGAATTAAACCCTTTTGTATATTCTGTAGAAGCCATTGGAGTATAACCAGTTCTTGCTTTATTAGCATAGCTTGCTGCATCAGCCCAATTTTCCATTGTTAAAGCAACTCTAGCTCTAATAGCTTGGCATACGTGAATATCAATATGTGATTTATGATCTTGTGTTTTACCCACTAATAACGGTTCCGCAGCGTTTAAATCTTTTATGATTTGATCATAAACTTGTTGAACTGTTCCTCTAGGTAAATCACCATATGGTGGTGTTAACACCAATGGAACCCCTGGCTTAGTTTCGTTGCCTTTGTAGGTTTGTTGAAAATAATTAATCAAATTATAATAACAAAATGCTCTCATTGCTAACGCTTGACCCTTAATATTTTCTTTATCAGTTGCTGGACCTGTAGCTCCATCTATATAATAAATTAAATTGTTAGCATTTTTTATTAGCGTATAATAATAAGTCCAAATGCAGAATGGTCTTCTGTTATCAGTCAATTGTGCACGTTCAGTATATTGATAGTCCCTATTAAACCATCCATAACCTTGAAGGTTAACAACCATATCATTACCCATAAGGTCATTAACAACATCATAGGCTTTTTGTCCAAAATCGGAGTGAAGTGTTCCACTTGCATACCCAACAGCTGGTGCATGAGAATATGTAATTCTATACATACCATCTAGTGCAGTATATGAAGTGGTTGTTGTTTTAAAAACCAAAGTATTATCAACATCGGTCGAAGATGATGTTTCTAAATAATCTTTTTTACAGCTAGATGCAAAAAGCAACACTAAGCAAATTGCTGACAGTTTAGTTATTTTATTCATTTTATTTGTTTTTAAAAATTTATAGATTAACATTTAATCCAAAAGTCAATGTTCTAATTGGAGGATATGTAGCATCAGATGTTCCTGTAAAATTACGTTGAGGATCGATTCCTTTTTTAGCAGTAAATAATGCAACGTTATCGATATTTCCAAATACAGACAAGCCAACTAAATGCAACTTGTTTGCTGTAGCTTTTGGTAAATTATATGTCAGTGAAATATTCTTAATATTGATATATGATCTATCAAATAAGTATCTAGAAGACGTACCCAATTGATCTGCAATACCATTTTGAACTCTTGGAACATTTGTTACATCACCTGGTTTTTTCCAAGCATTTAAAATATCTGTATGCCAAGCAGTTCCGTAAGAACCAGAATGCATTAATCCTTCATAGTTACCATCATAGAATTTACCACCATAAGAATATGTAGTTAAAATTGATAATTCATAGTTTCTAAATCTGAATGTATTAGTAATACCACCAGACCAATCAGCTAATGGTTTTCCAACATAATAACGATTTGCAGCACTCCATGAAGTAGTAACGGTTCTTGCACCAGTAGACTTTCCACCAGCATCTAAAACGTCTTTATAATATAACGCATCACCAGTTGCAGCATCAACACCAGCAAATTCACGAATAAAGAAATCATAAACACCTTGTCCTACTTTAAGTTTATTTAAACCATTAATAGGTATATTAATAGCTTCTTTATTTTTGAAATTACCTGGTAAATAAGTTACTTCGTTTTTATACGCTGTAAAGTTTACATCTACTCTCCAATCAAAATTCTTTTTCATAATCACGTTACAACCAATTTGAATTTCAACACCCTTATTTTTCATGTTAGCAACGTTTCCTGGTGTTGTAACAAGAGCCGTTGATGGTGTATTTGGCACATCCAATAACATTCCATCCGATCCTCTTTCAAAATAATCTATCGAACCTTGAACTCTTTTATTAAATAAAACAAAGTCAACTCCGAAATTAGTTCCAAATTGTTTTTCCCAAGTTAGTTTAGGGTTCGCTCCATAAACATCTGGTACATATCCACTATAACCTGAGTTAGCAAAACCACCCAAATAATTTATTTGATATGCATAATAGGTTCCAATATCCTCATTACCAAGACTTCCATAGTCAGCCTTTAATTTCAACTCATTTATCCAGCTAATTTTCTTCATAAATGATTCTTCTGAAATTCTCCATCCAGCACCAATGGACCAAAAGTCTCCTTGTCTTGCACTAGAAGAGAATCTAGAATTACCATCTCTCCTGTATGAACCACTAAAGATATATCTATTATTATAGTCATATTGCAATCGACTAAAATATCCCTCTATTCTGTGATTATTCTGAAATGAATTACTACCCTCTTCTACAGTCGCCTGTCCCAATTCTATTGTTCCAGGAAAAGTAAAACCTGTTTTTGTTCCTGAAACATAATCGTTTTGGAAAAAATAATTTTCGTGACCAACTAAAGCACTAAAGTTGTTTTTTCCAAAAGACTGACTCCAGTTTAAAACTTCATTTAATGTATAAGTTAACTGACGTGTGTTTGATTTAGTAGTTCTACCTTTTACATTTGCAGCATCTCCATACTGTCCATTTTGAAAGGTGGTTCCATAACCATTGTAATTATTCACCCCTAGAGTGGTTTTAAGGTTAAAATGCTTAGCCAACTTAATGTCTAAATAAGCATTTGCATTTAAATTCAAATTAGTCGAATGTCTGTCATCTAGAGCTAAAGTACCAACTAAATTTGAATTAGCTGCGTATGGTCTTGAACCCATTTGAGAAGGAACACCCCAATCTAACGTTGGTTGGCCACTAACAGGGTCTATAACATAAGCACCAGTAGTAGTGTTGTGTTGGTAGATTGGATAGATCGGCCCCATCTGTTGAGAATAATAAAAAGGGTTACTAGTGGCAGTACCTCCATTAATAACATTTGTATTTTGTGTAACGCCTCCATCTAAATTAAGACCCGCTTTCAACCAATTGCTAGCTTCAGCATTCATGCTTAAACGCATATTATATCTCTTGAATCCAGAATTTATCATAGTTCCTTCTTCATTCAAGTAACCAAATGACATTAGGTAATCACTTCTATCCCCAGCACCAGCTATTGAAGTTGTAACATTTTGTCTTTGTGCTGTTCTGAATAAAGCTTTTGACCAAGACTCATTCCAAAGTAATTTGGCGTTTGAGTTAAGCTTTCCTGTTGTTGGATCTACTAATTGATCCCCAGGAACATTGTAAGCATTGTAAACTAAGTGACTTCCATCAGTTAATTGTTGAGAAGCATTTTGTCCAGCTTGAGCCATAGTAATTGGGTTACCACTAGCTTGACCTGTTGCATATAATGAATTTTTCGTAGCTTCCCACATCATTTCATAATATTGCTTAGAATTCAATCTCTCATACTCAGGAATTCCACGATTTGAAAAGCCTTGAGTTATTTTAGCAGAAATTTGTGGTTTACCTTTTTTTCCTCTTTTTGTAGTTATCATTACAACTCCATTTGCTCCACGAGAACCAAACAATGCTCCAGATGCAGCGTCTTTTAAAATAGTTACGCTTTCAATATCATCGGGATTTAACGCAGATATAGAACCTGTGTAAACAACGCCATTTAAAACATATAAAGGACCAGTACCATTTGAAATCGAACCAATACCTCTAACAATAAGATCTGAACTTGAACCAGGAGCTCCACCACCATTTGAAGAAGAAACACCCGCAACCAAACCATCAAGTGCCTTGGTAAAGTTAACAGGTTGTTGTTGTGCAATTTGCTTAGCAGTAACAGTTCCTTCAGATCCGACAAATCCTGTTTTTTTCACAGTACCATAAGGCACCTGAACAACAACTTCATCTAAATCTTTAGTAGAAGTTTTTACACTTGCTAATACATTACCAGAAATTGGAATGGTAACTTTTTGGGGTTCCATTGAAGCACCTGTGATAGTTAATGTTTTAGCATTTGTAGGAACAGAAATTGTAAATGTTCCGTCTTCCTTTGTAATAGCACCTTTAGTAGATCCTGATACAATTACTGAAGCACCGGCTACAGCCTTACCATTTTCATCGGTTACCTTACCTGTTACAGTTCGGTTTTGTGCCCAAACCTGAGCAACCGAGAAAAGAAAAAACATTAAAAGAATTGTGAGTTTTCTCATATCGCGTTTTTAAGTTAAAAATTAAGTTTGCAATAATAAGACAAAAAAATTTAACATTTCGTTGCATCGTTTAGAAAAATATTTTTTATTTCTACTAACTTGCTCATTTTTAAATACTTGCATTTTGTCTTTTAGCAGCAAGCTGCCTGCACCACAACGCTTATTGATTCCATTTAAATAAATTTAACATTTTTATATCACTTAATTCCTTATTAAAGTTTGTACTAAAAGTTTCCGAAAGATGTAATCAGGCTAATTTTACAAATGCTTCAAAGAATGAATCAGAAACAACCTTATTTATGCATAAAATCATCACACTAACACTTAATCCTTGTATTGATAAAACTATTTGGGTTGATAAACTGATTCCAGATAAAAAATTAAAAGCAAAACACCCTGAAGATGAACCTGGTGGCGGTGGAATCAATGTTTCGAGGGCTATTAATTATTTAAATAGAAAAAGTAAAGCACTTTTTCTGAACGGTGGAATGAATGCCCCCTATTTTAAACAATTGATTACAGAAGAAGGTTTGGACTTTACTGAAATAAACATTGCTGGCAATACCAGAATGAACCTCATGCTGATTGACGAAAGCAACTCGCAAGAATATAGAATTGGAATGGATGGCCCAAATGTTTCTGATGCAGAAATCAGCAATCTGATAAATACACTGAAAAAACAGAAAGATTACGATTTTCTGGTAGCAAGTGGTAGTTTACCCAAAAATATGCCTGATAATATATATGTAGAGATTGCCAAAATTGTTGAATCTCACAATGCTAAGTTCATTTTAGATACTTCAGGTAAAGCACTGCAAAATATGGTGCAGCAAAAAGTTTTTTTACTAAAGCCTAATCTGAACGAATTGAGTATTTTATGTGGTATTAATGAAAACGCAAGTATTGATGATATTATTACCGCCACTCAAGAACTACTTAATAAAATATATTGCAACATTATTGTTGTTTCGTTGGGGAGCAAGGGTGCTATTATGGTCACAAAAAATGAAACCCATCATATACTTCCCCCTGCAGTTGAGGTTAAAAGCACTGTGGGTGCTGGTGATTGTATGGTTGCTGGAATGACAATAGCTTTATCAGAAAATTTATCTTTTAAAGAAGTATTACAATATGGTATTGCTTGTGGCACGGCTGCTACACTAAACGCCGGTAGAGGCTTATGCAAAAAAGAAGATTTTGAGAAACTATTGATTGAAATAAAAAGCAACACTTAAAATATCTACCACATTTTACCTCATACTTTTATCTTCGCTGCTATATGCAGCAATTAACAAACGAACAACTAATTCAAGCAGCTCAGCAGTTTGGAACACCCCTTTATGTATATCATTCAGAAAAAATATCTGAAAAATATCAGCAACTTACTACTGCTTTTCACAAGTCTAATACAAAAATATTTTATGCTTGTAAAGCTTTAACCAATATCAGCATCTTAAAACATATTAAAAGTCTTGGTTGTAATGTAGATTGTAGCAGTATTAACGAAGTAAAACTTGCCCTGTATGCAGGTTTTAAGCCAACTGAAATTTTATACACCAGTAATGGGATTGCGTTTAACGAAATTGTTGAGGCAAAAGAATTGGGTGTATATATTACCATAGATAGCCTTTCGAACCTTGCAAAATTTGGAGCTGCATTTGGCAACACTTATCCCATTAGTTTAAGAATAAGACCCAATATAATGGGTGGGGGCAATATTCAAATTTCTACGGGTCACGATGAAAGTAAATTTGGTATTCCCATTACACAACTTCAGCAAATTTTAGAGCTGGTTCAGCAATACAATATCAACGTTCAAGGATTGCATATTCATACAGGAAGCGATATAGACAATATTGATGTTTTTATAAAGGGGATTGAAGTATTGTTCGAAATTATTCATCAGTTTCCAAACCTTAAGTTTATAGATTTGGGTAGTGGTTTTAAAGTAAAATATAAAGAGGGAGATAAGCCTACTGATATTTCTTTATTGGCTCAAAAGATTTATGAAGATTTCGACAACCATCCATCTGCAAAGAATCTGGAGATTTGGTTTGAGCCCGGCAAGTTTTTAGTGAGCGAATGTGGCCATTTTATTACACAGGTAAATGTAATAAAACATAATGAAGAAGCTACTTTTATAGGTGTTGATAGTGGTTTTAATCATCTGATTCGCCCTATGTTTTATGGCTCTTATCATACTATTAAAAACATATCAAACCCCAATGGTGAAGAACAGGAATATGCCGTTGTAGGTAACCTTTGCGAAACAGACACATTTGCATGGAAAAGAAAAATTGCCACCACCCAAGAAGGGGATTACCTATGTTTTAGTAATGCCGGTGCTTATGGCTTTGAAATGAGCAGCAACTTTAATAGCCGTTATAAACCTGCCGAAGTTTTATTTAAAAACAATGAGGCTTCATTAATTCGCAGAAGAGATGTTTTTGAAGATTTATTGAGAAACCAAACAGGGTTATAAATTTCTTTGCAACAGCCCTTTGTAAATGGCTACTTCTTTTTGCAAATCTTCTACTTGTTTTTGCAGAGCAAGCTCTTTATCTGATGGAATTTCAAGCGGTAGTTTATTTGCCAAAAGGCTAAACATATTTACACCCAATACCAAACTTGCTTTCCATAAATCTTTGGTATACAAGCTATCTTTTTCTATAAATCTTTTAACTGCCATTTGATTGGTGTTAAGGGCAGCAGCAAACTCGGCTTTATTATACCGTTTTTGCTTCATTAATTCATACAACAAGCTTCCGTTGTGTGGCATTGATTGTGGCATAGTTTGATAGATTTTATAATAATAATAACTGCTAAAATAGCAATAATTATCATTATATATATCATAAATGATAATTTATAAGCTTTCGGGGTTACCGGAATAACTTATAAGATATTGGTATAACTTTCGGGGTTATCAGAATAAATGAAAAGATATGGATATAACTTTCGGGGTTACCGGAATATATTATAAGATATTGATATAACTTTCGGGGTTATCAGAACAACTCATAAGATATGAATACAGTTAATTATGTTATCAGAATAACATTTTTGCTAATAAAGAAGGTTTCGGGGTTAACGGAAAGCTACTAATAGTTTAATTCTATAAAGTTTTTAGACAACATAAGATTGATTATGGAAATCTATGTAGAATTATATTTGTGTAAATATGAAATACATTTTAATAGCAATTTTCTTTATTTCAACAACGGCTATAACACAAACTAAAAATAACTTTGACTGGCTACTTGGTAATTGGAAAGTAAGTTCAGGAAAAGGTTTTATTATAGAAAAATGGGCAAAACAAAACGATAGTTTATATGTTGGTGTTAGTAGTTTTGTAAATAATAAGGATACAATTATTGAAGAAACAGTTGCATTGAAAAAAATAAATAACAAATGGTTTTATATACCAACGGTTGCCAAACAAAACGGCAACAAACCGGTATCATTCAAGTTGATTTTAAATAATCAAGGCGAATTTATTTGCGAAAACACAAAACACGATTTTCCTCAACGTATTAACTACAGATTATTCAACAACAATTTACTGGCAAGCATTGAGGGAAGGGTGAAAGACACTTTCAAAAAAGTGAATTACGACTATATTAAAAACTAGTAAATTCATACCACAACTTATCAACTACTAAACTTTAAACCCAAAACCAAAGTATCTTGCACGCCTTATGCAGGATTATTTAATTGGACTGAACGAACCACAAAAAACAGCTGTTACACATATTAAAGGCCCTTTGATGATTATAGCGGGTGCTGGAAGTGGTAAAACAAAAGTACTAACCACACGTATTGCCCATTTAATGGCAAATGGTGTTGATTCTTTTAATATTCTGGCTTTAACTTTTACCAACAAAGCTGCTGCCGAAATGAAGGAGCGTATCGAAAGAATGTTGGGTAATAATGAAGCAAGAAACCTATATATAGGAACATTTCATAGCGTATTTGCAAGAATTTTAAGAGCAGAGGCGGGGCGTTTGGGCTACCCCAGCAATTTCACTATTTATGATACAGATGATAGCAGAAGTGTGATTAAAGCTGTGATTAATGAAATGGATCTGGATGATAAACACTATAAACCCAACATTGTTCACAATAGAATTTCAAGTGCAAAAAATGCTTTGGTAAGTGCTGCCGAATATGCTGTTGATACCTATTTAACCCAGGAAGATGCCAGGGCAAACAGACCTGCCATTGCTAAAATTTATAAGGCTTATACCGATCGTTGCTTTAAAAGCGGTGCAATGGACTTTGATGATTTATTGTTCAAAATGTACGAGTTATTGAAGTATCATAACGAGGCCTTGGCTAAATATCAGCATAAGTTTAAATATGTGTTGATAGATGAGTACCAGGATACAAATGCTGTGCAGTATCAAATTACAAAATTATTGGCGGCTGTTCACGAAAACATTTGTGTAGTGGGCGATGATGCCCAAAGTATTTATAGTTTTAGAGGTGCTACCATTGAAAATATTTTGCAGTTTACCAAAGATTATGATGATGTAAAAGTGGTGAAGCTAGAACAGAATTACAGAAGTACATCGAACATTTTAAAAGTTGCCAACGAAGTTATTAGCAACAATAAAGGTCAGTTACCAAAAGAATTATGGACCGATGCTGCCGATGGAGAAAAGATAAAATTGGTGCGAACCATGACAGATAATGAAGAAGGAAAATTTGTTGCCGATACTATTCAGGAACAAAAGCTTCGCAACCATTATCGCAATAGCGAGTTTGCTATTTTATATAGAACCAATGCACAATCTCGTGCCTTTGAAGAATGTTTAAGAAGACAAGGCATTAAATATAAAATATATGGAGGTTTAAGTTTCTATCAACGCAAGGAAATTAAAGATATGATTGCTTATTTACGAGTGATTGTAAACACACGCGATGAAGAAGCATTGAAACGAATTATTAATTATCCGGTGCGTGGTATTGGAAAAACAACCATTGAAAAATGTTTGGTAATTGCTAATGAACTGAATATTACTTTTTATAATGTTTTAGAGCGAGCTAAAGAATTTGGTTTTAAAGCGGGAACACTTGAATCTATTGAGAATTTCGTAATGATGATCAGGTATTTTCAAACCTTATTGACCGATAAAAATGCTTATGATGTTGCGGTTGTTGTGGGCAAAAACACCAATCTGGTTAAAGAATTATTTAATGATAAAACAACAGAAGGTTTAGCAAGATATGAAAACGTACAAGAATTGCTAAACTCTATTAAAGAATGGACCGAAAGTCCAAGCAATGAAGATGGAGAAGTGTTGGAAAAAACACTGGGTTCATATCTGCAACAAATTACTTTATTAACCGATGCAGATGACGATAAAGAAGATGCAGATGTTGTGAAATTAATGACCATTCATGCTGCAAAAGGATTAGAATTTAGCTGTGTATTTGTGGTGGGAGTAGAAGAAACATTGTTCCCCAGTGCCATGAGTATAAACACTCGTGAAGAATTAGAAGAAGAAAGAAGGTTGTTTTATGTAGCTGTAACCCGTGCCAAACAAAGGTTATGGCTTACTTATGCCAATGCACGTTATAGATTTGGACAATTACAACAAAACGAACCTAGCCGTTTTATTGATGAAATGCCCGAAGCACAAATTGATAAGAGTTATAGTGGTGGCGGAGCAAAAAATAATGATTGGAGCAGTCAGGGTTCTGCATTTCAAAGAATGCAAAGAGGCTTAGGATTTGGAGATAATGATGCTGCTTTAGCCGAAAAAAAGTATGGAGCTCCCCCAACTAAAAAAGAAAAGCCAACTTATGTAGTACCACCATCAAGAAACACAACAATTAATCACATTCCTTCAACCGACTTTGTAGCTAGTGATACAAGTGGCTTGCAAGCAGGGCAGAAAGTAGAGCATCAAAAATTTGGATTTGGTAATGTTACTAAAGTGGAAGGTTCGGCACATAACCCTATTGCCACCATTATGTTCGATAAAAATGGCGAAAGGAAAATTATGTTAAACTATGCTAAGTTGAGAATTGTGGAGTAACCACTTTTATGCTGCAACCAACTTACTGGCACTTCTGTAAACAAAAGAATTGCAAATATGTCTTCTCGCAAATCTAGCTTGAGAAGGAGCATTTACAAGTTTTACATAAGTAGCTTTTGGCACACCAAAATATTCGTAACAACTACCATCAGAAAATGTAATATTTAGCTGTTCGTTTTTGTATTCAAAATCTTCAATGCTAGCATTGGTAATTGTTTCGGTATATTGATCTAAAGTTGCTGCAATGGTTTCAGGGGCAATACTTACCAAAAAATGATAGGCTTCAATTACTTTTTTACTTCTTGCTTCAGCAGCTAATTTTTCTTCTTCGTTATCTTGAAATTTATCAGGATGACAATCTTTCATCACATTCCTATAAATCGTTTTTAGCTCTTTTAACTCAACGTCTTTTGTAACTTCTAATAACCTTCTGTAGTAATCTATTTTTTTCATAAAGCGGCGAAGGTAGTAGTTTGAGAAGCTTTGATAGCCATCAATTAAACAAAGGTTTGCGTTTATTTCTTAATTCAATATAAAAAAAGTAAAGAATTTCGTTACTCAACATTGCGATTTCATAACAATAAACATTGCCATTATGAATAAAAATTTTCCCAGAAGAGATTTTATCAAAAACGCTAGCACATTGATTGCTGGAGGTTTATTACTTCCATCAGAAACATTAAAAGCATCAAACATTTTTGGTTCAACCAAAAAAAGATTTGCCATTGTAGGTACTGGTGATAGAGGCAGTGGCATGTGGGGAAAAGATATTGTAAAAACGTATGGTGATAGCATTGAATTTGTTGGAATGTGTGATAAAAACAGTGGCAGAGTAAACGCTGCAAAGAAAATAATGGGTGTTACATGTCCAACGTTTACCAATTTTGAAAAGATGATGCTTGAAGCAAAACCCGAAGTGCTTATTGTTACTACTGTTGATGCTACACACAGTGAATTTATTATTCGTGGAATGGAATTAGGTGCAGATATTATTACTGAAAAACCAATGACCACAGATGAAGTAAAATGTCAATCTATTTTAGATGCTGAAAAAAGAACTGGTAAAAAAGTAACCGTTGCTTTCAATTATAGGTATTCACCACAACGAGCAAAAATGTATGAAATGCTTCGTGCTGGTGCAATTGGCAAAATTACTTCTGTAGATTTTCATTGGTATTTAGATGTGCATCATGGTGCTGATTATTTTAGACGTTGGCACAGATTAAGAGAAAATAGTGGCAGCCTTTGGGTGCACAAAGCAACACATCATTTCGATTTATTAAATTGGTGGATAGATAGCGACCCTGAAGAAGTATTTGCTTATGGAGCTTTAGAACATTACGGTAAAGCAAATTCGTTTAGGGGTGAAAACTGTAGAACTTGTGTTCACAAAGACTCTTGTAAATTTCATTTTGATATTACTAAAAACCAACGCTATGTTGACTTGTATGTAAACAATGAAAGTTTTGATGGCTATTTACGTGATGGCTGTGTATTTAAAGAAGACATCAATATTTTTGATAAAATGAATGCCTCCATAAAATACAAAAATGGTGTGCAAGTTAGCTACTCCCTAATTACCTATGCACCTTATGAAGGTTATCGAATTGCATTCAATGGCACAGAAGGTAGATTAGAAGCATGGATTCAAGAAAAGAACCCAACTACAAATGTTGATTATGATGAATTTATTTATACCAAAAACTTTGGCAAGCCAGAATTTATAAAGGTTACTAAAACTGAAGGTGGACACGGTGGTGGTGATAATTTAATGAAAGAAATGTTGTTTAAAACGGGAAAGCAAGATGATTTAAAACAAAAAGCAGGAACTAGAGATGGTGCTTTGTCTTGCCTAATTGGGATTGCGGCAAGAAATAGTTGCGATAGTGGTAAACCTATACGTATAAAGGATTTAACAACAATTGAACCTCAAATACAAAAGGTTTATGCAACACCATCATAAACAATTTTAGTTAGTTGTATTCAATGGAAACTTTATTTTGAATGATATGATGTAGTTTGATACTTAAAGCCTGAAACAACATTTTACCGTTAGCATTTCTTTCAATGTAGTAACTGGCTTTGTCGAGCTCTTCAACAATGGCTTCTTGTTGACTTACGCTAGCAATTTTATTCAGTCGTTGGGCAAAGTCTTTTTCGTTTTGAGGTAGCATTACATTATCAACCCCCAAAACTTTTATTCTAATGCTTTGCTGCAGCAAATGATTAAAATATCGTAGGAATTGTTTTTGTTTCTCTCTACCAATCTTACTTATTTCATCAATCCACTTTACCTGCTCGGGTAACATTTTTTTTATGGTATAGTTCAGCCAGTGTTTCAATAAATCTTGCCAGTCTTCTTCGCTGTGCTGCAGTAGTTGCAGGGCTTCGCGATAATTTCCTTCGCAAATGCCGGCAATTTGTCTAGCTGTATCTGCAGCTACATTTGCACGTTCAATAAGTGCCTGCTCTATTTCATTTGTTTGTAGTTGTGGAATTTTTATCAGCTGACAGCGACTCAGAATTGTTGGTAAAATCTGTTCTTCATTTTCTGCAACAAAAACAAATAAAGTATTAGGAGGTGGCTCTTCAATTAACTTTAAGAGTTTATTTCCTTCTTTACCCAAATATTCAGGCATCCACAATACAAGCACTTTATATTCTGCTTCAAAAGTTTTAAGACTAAGTTTTTTTCCAATCTCATTACATTCCTCGGCTGTAATATTTCCTTGTTTATTTTCAGCATGAATATTTTGTAGCCAGTCATACACATTGCCATAAGGAGCAATTTTTACAAATTCTCTAAACTCGTTTATATAATCAGCACTTGTGGGTTTATCACCACTTTTTTTTGGAATAACAGGAAATGAAAAATGTAAATCAGGATGAATCAATTGTTCTGCTCTTTGTATAGCTGCGTTCATTTCATCTTCATTGTTTGCTGGCATTGAGCTCATTCCACCAAACAAGTCTTCAACTACTGGAGCTGCTTTTGGCTGACACACCACATATTTCGCAAACTCAATAGCCAAAGGTAATGCACCACTTCCCTCCTTACCCAAAAACAATAAAGCATGACTAAGACGATTGTGTTGCACCATATCTTTTAGATGTGCTTTCACTGTTTCTTGCCCTATAACATTATTCCAATTCATTACTGCAAATATTGGTTTTCTTTTTTCGTTATCAAAAATGATTTACAAATGCAAGAAGCACTTATTTTCGATGACATTTTCATCAATAAACAACATATGCTTCAGTCTTCTACTATAAAATTTTTAAAAGATTTAAAAAAAAATAATACTAAAGAATGGTTTGATAAAAACAGGAAAATATATGAAGCAGCCAAGCAAGATTTTCTTGATTTAACCACTGAAGTCTTAAAAGGGATTGCATCCAAAGACAATACAGTGGCTCACTTAGAACCAAAAAAATGTTTATTTAGAATTAACAGAGATGTGCGATTTAGTAAAGATAAAAGCCCATACAAAACCAATATGGGAATGAGTATTGCCAAAGGTGGAAAAGTGGGTATTAGTGCAGGTTATTATTTTCATTTAGAGCCAGGTGCCTGTTTTATTGGAGGTGGCATTTATATGCCAATGCCCGATGAAGTAAAAAAAATAAGACAAGAAATAGACTATAACTTTAAAGATTTTAAAACAATTATCAGTAGTAAAAAATTTATTGCAGCGTTTGGAGACATAACAAAATCTGCAGAATTTTCATTAACCCGTCCACCAAAAGGCTACGATGAAAACAACCCAGCGATTGAATATATTAAATTAAAAAGCTGGACAGCAAGTTGTACTTTGAATGATACAGAATTAACCGATAAAAATTTAGTTAAAACCATTGTATCAACTTTTGAGGCATTAAAACCCTTACTTGATTTTTTGAATAGAGCTATTGAAGAATAAAACCAACAACATATCAACAAAAACTAACACTAATGCAATTAAAAAAACTACTGCTTGCTATATGGCTACTGCTTTTGTTAAACGGGTATGCCCAACCCATTGAAAAAGCAGCAACAGATGCTTATATGATAACAAGAATGGCAGAAAAATTTCACGTTCAGCCCAGAACTTTAAATGCCGATTTTTCAAAGGATGTATACAATGCATTATTAAAAAAAATAGATGGAGAAAAGATTTTTTTAACCCAGGAAGATATCAAACAGCTAGATGTTTATAAGTTTACATTAGACAAAGAAATTGCATCTCAAAAAACAAATTTTCTTCAAACCCTTATCAATATTTACTCCCTTCGCTTGCAGCAGGTAGATACAATGGCTGATCATATTTTAAAACAACCTTTTAATTTTAATTTGCCAGAAAAATATACTGTGCAGGAAGACACTTCATACCCTGCAAACCTTGCTGCACTAAATGTGAAGCTCTATAAGAATTTTAAATATCCGATTGCTTCAGAAATTGCTGCGGTATTAAAAGAAGTAAAAGAAACAACAAAACATAAAAAAATAATTGATAGTACTCAGACTGTTCTCAGAAAAAAAGTGCTCGAAATATTTAGACGCACCATTCAAAAAGAATTACAATCTCCTGGGGGTGTTGCACAAATTATTTCTAATGATTACTGTAAGTCAATTGCAAGTTGCTACGATCCTCACACAACTTATATGTCATTAACCGATAGAGAGAACTTTGAAAGTGAGTTAGGCAAGAAAAAAATGGCTTTTGGTTTTAATTTCGATGAGGATGAAGATGGAAATGCTACTATAAAAAAAATAGCTCCAGGCAGTGCTGCCTTTAAAAGTGGTATGATTAATAAAGGGGATAAAATTATTTCTATTCAATGGGAAGGCTCTAAAGCTATAGATGTGAGCAATGCCTCTGTTGGAGAAATAAGTGAAATTTTAGCATCAGATAATCACGCAAAAGCAACCCTTACTTTTTTAAAAGCAGATGGCACTAAAAGACAGGTTGAGTTAAATAAAGAACAACAAATTGACGATACAGATGATAATAAAGTAAAAAGTTATTTGTTGAAAGGAGAGAAAACTATTGGCTACATATCCTTACCTTCTTTTTACGAGGATTGGGAAGATAAGAATAGTATTAATGGTTGCTCTAATGATGTTGCTAAAGAAATATTAAAACTAAAAAAAGAAAATATAGATGGTTTAGTTTTAGATGTTAGATACAATGGTGGAGGTTCGGTTAGCGAAGCAGTTGACTTAGCCGGAATTTTTATTGATGCCGGCCCCATTGCACAAATAAAATTAAGAGAGCCCAAACCAATTACTTTAAAAGATGGCAATAGAGGAACCATTTATGATGGCCCTCTAACATTGCTGGTAAATGGATTTAGTGCTTCTGCATCAGAGTTATTAGCTGGTACTTTACAAGACTATCATCGTGCATTAATTATTGGCAGTTCAACCTATGGAAAAGCTACAGGGCAAATGGTTTTACCTTTCGATACAACTATCTCGCTAAAGGAAAAAATAGACAACATTCAAAAATCTTCTTTTATCAAATTAACAGATTTACAAGTCTACCGGGTTACAGGTGCCACTGCACAATTTAAAGGTGTTGTACCTGATATTATTTTACCAGATGCTACAGATGCATACGATACAAAAGAAAGAAATGAACCTTTTGCAATTCCATCAAATAATATTGAAGCCAATAAATACTATTTGCCAAATAAGCCTTTACCTGTTGATTTGTTACATGAAAAAGCATTATTGTATAAAAAGGAAGATCCATATTTTACTACCATTTCTACATTTATAGATAAAAGAAAAAACAAAGTAAAGCAAGAAGATGTGTCTTTAAAAATAGAAGACTTGCTGAAAAAAAATTTATCGGAAGTTGATGATGACGATGAAAACGAAACAACATTCACAGAGTCAACCAAAGAAAAAAAGTTTTTTTCAATTAACTTAAATAGCTACGAAGCCGAAAGAGTAAAGTCTGATTCAAATTTAAAAAATGAAACTGATGAACTTAAAGACTATTTATCAAAAGATCCATATTTAAAAATTGCTTATCGTTTGATGTTATTGATGATAAAATAGTTTTATTATTGCTAAAATTACCAACTACTATTTATGAAAAAAATTACACTATTTTTAATTTCTGTGTTTGTTGTTACTAACCTTTTAACAGCACAAGATTTAGATCAACCCGGAGCCTATATGAATGCTATGAGTAGCACTCATAAAGAAATGGACCAAAAGTATATGGCGTATACCAGTGCTGCTGCACACGGAAAAAGAGCTAGAAAGGTTGAAAAACTTAGACTTCAGGTACTTGAGTCCATTAATAAAACGCTTGATAAAATTTCTGATTTGCCTTATTACAAAGGCGATAACAGTTTGCGTCAAAGTAATATAGAGTATGTAAAATTTTGCTACACCATTTTCAATGAGGATTATGCAAAAATTGTAAACACAGAAGAAATTGCAGAGCAATCTTTTGATGAAATGCAGGCCCAGCTCTTATTAAGAGAGAAAGTTGATGAAAAATTAAAACTTGCTGTTGATAAAGTAAATAAAGCTGGTAAAGACTTTGCTGCTAAATACAAAGTGAATATTATTGATGGGGGCAAGGATGACCTGGGAGAAAAAATGGAACAAGCCGGCAAGGTTAACAAATATTATAAACCAATTTACCTGATATTTTTTAAATGTAATTGGCAGGACAATGCATTAACAAAAGCACTCAATGAGAATAAAGTTAATGATGTAGAACAAGCTCGAAGTGCAATTATCAAATATGCAGATGAAGGTTTAATGGCTATCGAAGCGATACAATCTTTTGAAGGAGATGCTTCATTAAAGATGGCTTGCAAACAGGCTTTACAGGCATTTAAGGCAATTGCCGAAAAAGAAACACCGAAGATTACAGACTACCACTTAAAAAAAGAGAATTTCGAAAAAATAAAAAAAGCATACGAAGCGAAATCACAAAGCGACAGAAGTAAAGAAGATGTAAATGCCTACAATAAAGCTGTTGCAGAGATGAATGCAGCTGTAAACATCTCTAATCAAGCTGATGCCAATGCAAATAACAAACGCAACGAGGCATATAAAAGCTGGGAAGATGCAGTTAAAGTATTTTATGATACACATGTGCCACACTATAAATAATCAGAGTTTAGTAAACTGGTAATGACGAAAATCATAATATGTCAAATTGATGTATAATAGATTTGCTTTTTAACTTTTATATATGAATAATTCTGTTGCAGATATTAGAAAGGATTATACGCTTAAGTCATTATCAGAAAACGATGTTACATCTAATCCATTGTCACAATTTTCTGTTTGGTGGAATGAAGCAATTGATAGCAATATTGATGAAGTAAATGCTATGACTTTATCAACTATTAAACAGAATTTAAGCCCTGCTTCACGAATTGTTTTGTTGAAAGATTTTTCCGAGAATGGATTCACTTTTTTTACTAATTATCAAAGTGCAAAAGGCGAACAGTTGTTTGAAAATCCCAATGCAGCTTTATGTTTTTTTTGGAAAGAATTGCAACGCCAAGTTCGTATAGAAGGTGTGGTAGAAAGGGTTTCTGCTGCAATTAATGATGAGTACTTTAACTCTCGCCCAACCGGCAGTAAATTGGGAGCTTGGGCATCACCACAAAGCAAGGTTATTGAAAGCAGAGAGATTCTAATACAAAATGAAGAAAACTACAAAAAACAATTCGGAGGAAATATTATTCGACCACCACACTGGGGTGGCTATATTCTAAAGCCAAATTACATTGAGTTTTGGCAAGGCAGAAGCAATCGTTTACACGATAGAATTTGCTATACCCTAGAAAATAATCATTGGAAAATTGAACGTTTAGCTCCTTAAACAAAGTCGTTATACAATTTCCCAAACTTCATTGCCTCTTAATAATTTATCTAAATTACCTTTTCCTTTAGAAGTAATTACTTCTTCAATTTGCATAGCCATTACATCTTCATAGCAAGCCCTGTTTGTTTGATAAAACACACCAAATGGTCTAGGCAAATGATCAATATTTTGAGGATTATCAAACATTCTTACGAGTACCTGAGCTTTATAAAAATCTGCTTCGTCATGAATCCATAAGTCATCAAGCCCAATACTATCGCCAATTTCAACAACAACAGGTTTAAATCCATCGAGCTTAATTCCTTTATTTTGGTTTGCTCCAAATACAAGAGGTTTTCCTTGTTCTAAAAATATTACTTCATCTGCTTTACTGCTTTTCTCAGTAAAAATCTCAAAAGCTCCATCATTAAAAATATTACAGTTTTGATATATTTCAACAAACGAAGCTCCTTTATGCTGGCTGGCTCTCACTAATACCTGTTGCAAATGTTTGGGATCTCTATCCATACTTCTTGCTATAAAAGTAGCATCAGCTCCCATGGCTAGAGCCAATGGATTAAATGGATGATCGATACTTCCATAAGGCGTGCTTTTTGTTATTTTATGTTCTTCAGAAGTTGGAGAATATTGTCCTTTTGTTAAACCATAAATCTGATTGTTGAATACCAGCATATTCAAATCAAAATTTCTTCTCAATAAGTGAATAGTATGATTACCTCCAATACTTAAACTATCGCCATCACCACTCACAATCCAAACACTTAAGTCTGGTCGAGCAGCCTTCAAGCCACTTGCAATAGCTGTTGCCCTTCCATGTATACTATGCATTCCATATGTATTCATATAATATGGAAAACGGCTACTACAGCCAATTCCAGAGACAATTACAATATTTTCTTTAGGAATACCGAGTGTTGGCATTACTTTTTGCACTTGTGCCAAAATACTATAATCTCCACAACCCGGACACCAACGTACTTCCTGGTCGGTGGCAAAATCTTTGGCTGTTAATGTTTGAGGGGCAATTGCTGTAGTACTCATATGGTTAAAAATTAAACAAATGTACTGCGAGTTTGGTTACATTAAACTTTTGAAATGCAAACGATGGCAAATCAGTGTGCTTTAAATTAGTTTTTGTTATTTCAAAATCTCTCCTCACCTTTGAATAGTTGCATAAACAACTATTATGGCAAATAATCAGTTTAAACGGGGTGAACTTTATAGTGTAATCAATGCAATGGCTGCTGCAGCGATAGCACGTCGCATGCAAAAAAATTTTAGAACAGCCGGGCTGGAAATAACCATTGAGCAATGGAGTATTTTATATCATTTATGGAAAGAAGACGGTTTAAATCAGCAACAACTTTGTGATAAAACTTTTCGTGATAAACCAAGTATCACAAGGCTTATAGACAATCTGGTAAAGCTTAGTTTGGTTGAAAGAAAAGTCAGCCAAACCGATAAAAGAGTCAACTATATTTTTCTCACAGAGACAGCAAAAAACCTTCAAGATCAAACGATAGAAATAGCCAATCAAACAATGGATGAGGCTTTGATTGGTATTTCAAAAGCCGAAATAGAAACTGTGAAAAATGTGTTGCAAAAAGTGTATGATAATTTGAATAACCAATAATAAATAATTACAATATGTCAAAGAACTTATCAGGTGGGGAATGGCTCATAAAAGATAGCAATTACTTAGAAACATTTACGCCAGAAGATTTTAATGAAGAACAACAAATGGTAATGGATATGTGTCAACAGTTTTTAGACACAGAAATTTACCCTGTTGTAGAACAAATAGATAAACAGGAAGAAGGTTTAATGCAAAGTTTAATGGTAAAAGCTGGTGAACAAGGATTACTATCTACTGCTTTTCCAGAACAATATGGTGGTTTAGGTAAAGACTTTATTACTGCAACCATTGTAAATGAAGGATTAGGAGGCGGTCATAGCTTTAGTGTTGCTATTGCAGCACATACAGGTATTGGCAGTTTGCCCATTTTATATTTTGGAACCGAAGAACAAAAACTAAAGTACATTCCCAAACTAGCCAATGGTGAATTTAAAGGAGCCTATGGTTTAACAGAACCTAATAGTGGCAGCGATGCGTTAAGTGCAAAAACAACAGCTGTATTAAGTGAAGACGGGAAACATTATTTACTAAATGGACAAAAATGCTGGATTACCAATGGAGGCTTTGCAGATGTTTATACTGTATTTGCGAAAATTGATGGAACTCAATTTACTGCATTTATTGTAGAGCGTGGGTTTGAAGGATTTACACAAGGCCCGGAAGAACACAAAATGGGTATTAAAGGGTCATCAACTGTACAACTATATTTTCAGGATTGTAAAGTACCCGTTGAGAATGTATTAGGAGAAATTGGTAAAGGACACATCATTGCTTTTAATATTCTAAACATTGGAAGATTAAAACTTTGTGCAGCTACTTTGGGTGGTGCAAAACGTGCAACTACAACAACTGTAAAGTATGCAAATACCCGTGAGCAATTTAAAATGCCTATAGCAAAGTTTGGTGCTGTTAAGCATAAGTTAGCAGAAATGGCCATTAGAATGTGGGTGAGTGAAAGTGCTTTATACAGAACAAGTAAATGGATTGATACCAAAGAGCATGAGTTGCTTGAAAGTGGCGAAACCTTTGCTCATGCATTGCTTGGTGCTGCCGAAGAGTTTGCAATAGAATGTGCCATGTTAAAAGTATTTGGTAGTGAAGTCTTAGATTATGTTGTAGATGAAGGGGTGCAAGTTCATGGTGGTAATGGATTTAGTGATGAATACTTAATTAGCAAAGCATATCGTGATAGTCGTATCAACAGAATTTATGAAGGCACGAATGAAATAAATAGATTGCTGACTGTTGATATGATGTTAAAACGTGCCATGAAGGGTAAGTTGGACTTAATGACTCCTGCTATGAATGTACAAAAGGAGTTAATGAGTATTCCCGATTTTGGTAGTGATGATGAAACCCCTTTTGCTAAAGAAATTAAATACATCAATAATTTTAAAAAAGCTATCCTAATGGTTGCAGGTGCTGCGGTTCAAAAGTTAATGATGCAATTAGAAAAAGAACAGGAAGTGTTGATGAATATTGCAGATATGGCTATTGAAACTTTTCATTGTGAAAGTGCATTATTGCGAGTGATGAAAATGACTGGAAGTAATAATGAAAAAGCAGCCATTTGTGAAGATATCATGAAAACCTATATTTACGATGCTGCAGATAGAATTAATAAAGCTGGTAAAGATGCTTTAAATAGTTTTGCCGAAGGTGATGAGCTGAGAATGATGCACATTGGTTTAAAACGTTTTACTAAAGTAGAACCATTTAATACAAAGGAAAGCCGTAGAAGAATAGCTGCGAAGATGATTGAAGCAGATGCATATTGCTTCTAGAATTTTATTTTTATTTATAGAGGTTACATCTTTTTTTAAAGGTGTAACCTCTTTTATTTTAATTTGCAACACAAACCTACCAATGCAACAAAATAAAATTATCATCATCACTGCTCCATCAGGTGCTGGCAAAACATCCATTACGCATTTTTTACTAAACAAATATCCAAATCTTGCGTTCTCTGTTTCTGCTGCAACTCGCAATCCACGTGGCAAAGAAAAAGATGGTATTGATTACTATTTTATTGGTGCCGAAGACTTTCAACAAAGAATAGAAAACAATGAGTTTGTAGAATGGGAAATGGTTTATGAGGGCAAGTATTATGGCACTTTAAAAAGTGAGTTACAAAGAATTTGGGATGCAGGAAAAACACCCATTTTAGATATTGATGTGAAAGGAGCCATTCATGTTGAACAGCAATATATAAAGTCAACCCTTTCTATTTTTATTGAACCGCCTAGTATTGATGAATTAAAAATAAGACTTCAAGCGAGAGGCACAGAAAACCAAGATAGTATTGACGCACGTGTTAACAAAGCTGCTTACGAAATATCCTTTAAACATCATTTTAGTGTTAATATTATCAATGCAGATTTAGCAACAGCTTGTAAAGAAGCAGAGCAAGCGATTACAGATTTTCTCTCAAAATAATTAAATTATTTAGAATGCAATCTAAACAACAACTCAATCTTTTTTCTTTAGTAATGATTGTTGTGGGGTTAGTAATCGGAATGGGAATTTTTCGTACAGCAGCTACTTCTGCAAAAGGTGCCATTGAACCTTCTGTTTATTTCACAGCCTGGATTATTGGCGGGTTTATTGCCATTTGCGGAGCTTTAACGTTTGCCGAAATTGGTAGCCGAATGCCTGTGATTGGTGGCTATTATAAAGTGTTTAGTTATGCTTATCATCCAAGCGTAGCATTTGGTGTAAATTGCATTATCATTATTAGTAACGCCGCAGGTGTGGCAGGCGTGGCCATTATTGGTAGCGGTTATATTACCAAAATATTTCCCCAGCATTTATGGACAGATATTGACAAAGCTATTATCAGCAGCCTTGCTATTATTACATTTTACTGCATTAACTTAATGGGACTAAAAACAAGTAGTCTTGCTCAGAATATTTTAATGCTCATTAAAATTGCAATGGTGATGATGCTTGCAGGATGTTTATTTTCAACATCAAACTATGAAGTACAAACTCATAATACTGTTACACAACCTGTCAATACTTTAAATTGGATACAAAGTCTTGGTGTATCGCTCATCGCAGTCACATTTACTTGCAGTGGCTACGAACACACCATAAATTTTGGTGGCGAAATAAAGAAGGCTGCTAAAAATATTCCTAGAGGTATATTCATTGGAATCAGCATTGTTATTACTTTATACCTGCTTGTAAGTCTTAGTTATTACTTAATTATTGGCTTCGAGAACATTAAAACAGAAAACGAAATTGCTTATGTCTTAATTAATAAAGTGTTTGGGCAAACTATAGCAAAAGTGTTTTCCTTCTTTTTATTTGTGGGTGTATTAGCTTATGTAAATACTTTGCTCATGAGCAATCCAAGAATTATGTTTGCAATGGGTCAAGATGGTAGTTTGCCAAAAATATTTGCAAAGCAACATCATAAAACACAAGTACAAACTATTGCTCTTACTGTATTTGCAGCCATTTGTATTATTATTTTATTTTATGCACAAACCTTTGATAAGATACTCAACTTCTCTATTTTTTTAGATTGCTTTGGAATGGTTGCCAGCTCTGCATCTGTTTTTATTTTACGAAAACGAACCAGGCATTTAAATAATACAGGCATCTACCAAATGAAATATAAAATTCTAACTGTATTATTTATTATCGCATATTTATTTGTTGGTATAAGTATTACCATTCAAACCCCTGACCTGGCTTTAATTGGTCTTTGTGTGCTAATAGGATTCATAATTATATATTTTTTATTTTCAGAAAAGAAAAAAAGTATCAAGTTATAAGTATTATTTCATCGAAAAATTACTCCCTTCATAATATCAGTTTCATAATACATAATTCTTTTACTTTGCTATATGCCAGAAAAGAAACTCTTCCTACTAGATGCTTACGCACTAATTTTTCGTGCTTATTATGCTCTCATTCGTAATCCACGTATTACGAGCAAAGGCCGTAACACCAATGCACAGTTTGGTTTCACCAATACTTTAATAGAGTTAATTAAAAAAGAAAAGCCAACACATTTGGCTGTTTGTTTCGATGTAAGTGGCCCCACTGTTCGCGATGAAAAATATGAGTTTTACAAAGCCAACAGACAAGATGCTCCAGAAGATTTACTGGCAGCTGTACCCGATATTAAAAAGATTATAGAAGCTTTTAATATTCCTGTAATTGGTATAGAGGGTTATGAGGCTGATGATGTGATTGGTACATTAGCTTGGGAAGCTCACGATGCAGGTTACGAAGTATTTATGGTAACACCAGATAAGGATTATGGTCAGTTGGTGCGTGATGGCATTTATATGTATAAACCGAGTTCAGGTGGTGGGGATATTGAAATTCTTGGCCCAAAAGAAGTATGTGAAAAATGGGATATTAAACGTGTTGATCAGGTAATTGATATATTGGGATTAATGGGTGATGCTGTGGATAATATTCCTGGTATTAAAGGCGTGGGAGAAAAAACTGCTGCTAAATTGTTGAAGGAATACGATACGCTTGAAGGTGTTTTAGAAAATGCAGATAGCATAAAAGGTTCTATTGGTGAAAAAGTAAGAGCAGGAAAAGAAGATGCCATTATGAGCAAAATGCTCGCAACCATTATTACCAATGTACCTGTTGAGTTTCACGAAGAAAACTTTAAGCTAACAGAATGGAATAAAGATGCTTTGCAAGAAATATTTAATGAGCTGGAGTTTAGAACATTGGCTAAAAGATTGTTTGGTGATGGGCCTGCAAACAGTGAGACTTATCAGGCAAAGGATTTGTTTGGAGATGTAATTTACAAACCACTGGGTTCAAAAAAAGCAACTGGAACACAAAGTGCACAAGCACCATCGTTATTTGATAGTCCTGCCGATAATTCGCGTCACGGGTCTGTGGCTTTGCCATCGTTTCTACAGAGTATAGCACCAGTTGATGATTCAAATGAAGAAGAAATCAGTGAAGCACACGTTGCTTTTTTCAAAACAATAAAAGACGTTGAACATAATTATCATTTGGTAAACACTCCAGAACTAATTAACGAATTAATCAATAAACTAATTAAACAAACAGAGATTTGTTTCGATACTGAAACCACCAATATTGACGCAAATGAAGCTGAGTTGGTAGGAATGAGTTTCTCCATCACACCACACGAAGCTTATTATGTTCCTTGCCCCAACGAGAAACAAGAAACAAGAAACTTATTAGAGCATTTTATGTCATTATTTAATGATGAAAGTAAAGTGTGGATTGGTCAAAACCTAAAATATGATATGTTGGTGTTGAAGTGGTACAACATAGCATTGAAAGGTAATATCTGCGATACTATGCTGATGCATTATGTGGTGGAGCCTGAGGGCAAACGCAGTATGGATGCATTGAGCCAACAATATTTAAACTATGAGCCAATCCATATTGATGAATTGATTGGTAAGAAAACACGTAAAGCAACGAATAAAATCGGAGAATTAGGGCTAGATGCAGCTTCTTTAAAACAAGGAAATATGAGAGATGTGGATGTGGAAATTGTAAAAGATTATGCTGCAGAAGATGCAGATATAACCTTACAATTAAAACATCAACTGTTTCCAATGCTAAAAGAAAAAGAGGTAGAGAAAGTGTTTAATGAAGTGGAGAATCCATTGGTGAAAGTATTGACAGCTATGGAGTTTGAGGGTGTTAAAGTAGATGTTGACTTTTTAAACGAATACAGTAAACTGCTTGATGTGGATGCACGCAAGGCAGAAGAAAGTGTATATATGCAGGCAGGGGTGAAGTTTAATCTGGCATCGCCAAAACAATTGGGCGAAGTGTTGTTCGATAAAATGCAATTAGATTCATCTGCTAAAAAAACCAAGACTGGACAATACCAGACGGGTGAAGATGTATTACAAAAACTAGCTACCAAAGGTCATCAAATTGTAGAAGATATTCTGGTGTTCAGAGAATTGACCAAACTAAAATCTACCTATGTAGATGCTTTGCCTAAACTGATTAACAGTAAAACAGGACGTGTGCATACCAGCTATGCACAAGCTGTTGCGGTTACAGGACGTTTAAGCAGTAATAACCCCAACCTGCAAAACATTCCTATTAGAACAGACAGAGGCAAAGAAATTCGTAAAGCATTTGTACCACGCAGTGCTGATAGAATTTTAGTAAGTGCCGATTACTCTCAAATAGAATTAAGAATTGTGGCTGCTATTAGTGGCGACCCTAATATGTGTGAAGCTTTTCGTTTAGGTAAAGACATTCACACAGCCACAGCTGCAAAGGTTTATAATATTGAGGAAGCCGATGTAACCAAAGAAATGCGATACAAAGCCAAGAGCGTGAACTTTGGAATTATTTATGGGCAAGGTGCATTTGGTTTAGCAGATAATTTGGGCATCAGCCGAACCGAATCAAAAGAAATTATAGATAACTATAAACGCGAGTTTGCTAGCATTAAAAAGTATATGGACGATACCATCAACTTTGCTCGTGAAAATGGTTTTGTTGAAACCTTAATGGGCAGAAAACGTTGGTTAAGAGATATTAACAGTAGCAATTTTACGGTGCGTGGCTTTGCTGAACGCAATGCCATTAACAGCCCCATACAAGGCACAGCAGCAGATATGATAAAACTGGCTATGATTAAAATACAGGCTCAGTTGGAAAAAGAAAAACTACAAAGCAAAATGATTTTGCAGGTGCACGATGAATTGATTTTTGATGCTGTACCCGAAGAAATAGACATACTAAAACCACTGATTTTAGAGAATATGAAATCGGCATTGCTATTGCCAAACGATGTACCTGTAGAAGCAGAATTGGGAATGGGTAAAAACTGGTTGGATGCACATTAAAGAGTGACAAAATGTTAATGATTAATTATATTTGATTTTATGGATAAAGAATTTAAAATGGATAGGACATTAGTTTATTCTCAAACATTTGAAGAAGCTAATAATCACACAACATTTTACGATAATAAATCTATTCAAGAAAGAGTCAATGCTGCTTGCTTCATCATTTACAATATTTATGGAACTAATCAACACACAAAAGTTGATAGAACAATCATTACTAAAAGAAAACACGAAAACAAATGAGTAATTTTTTTAATGATGATTTCATTGATTTTTTAAAAGCATTACAAAACAATCAGGTAAAATATTTATTAGTTGGGGGTTATGCTGTAATTATGAATGGATATATTAGAAGTACGTCAGATATGGATGTTTGGATTGACAAGACAGAAGAAAATTACTTAAAACTAGCAAACGCATTTTACGAATTTGGTGCTCCAATTTTTTCTAAAAAAGACTTTTTAAGCAATGACTTTGATGTGTGGGCTATAGGAAGAGAACCTAATAAAATAGAAATATTAACCGCTGTAAAAGGTATTGAATTTGATGAATCTTACAGAACACATAATCTCTTTGATATTGGATTGTTTAAAGTGCCTTTTATAAACCTTACAACATTACTAAAAGCAAAAGAAGCAGCAGGAAGATATAAAGACAAAGCAGATATTGAAGAGTTAAAAAAGAAAAACGGAGATAACTAGTTTTTAAAACAACTGCAGTCATTACCTAATGATGTGCCTGTTGAAGCAGAATTGGGAATGGGTAAAAACTGGCTGGATGCACATTAGGTGGCTTACTTTGTTTATAATAAAATGCCTACAATGCTTTGCAACATTGTAGGGTTTTATATTTAGTTACTTTTCTTTCATCTTAGCCAATGTAGTGTTATGCACTAATATTTTACTGTTTATTAAAGAATTGGAAATCTCTATAAACACTTAGTGTTCCAGCAGTGTCTCTCGATAGAGGACGCTGCGTTTGATTGAACTGTCTATTTGCAACGCAGAGTCCCCGTTGGGAGACTCTGCTGAGACAAAAAATATTACTGTATTTGCACTGGGGTGTTTCTATCGGTTGTTGTACTATCGCCCAATTGTCCAGTACTATTACTACCCCAAGCCCATAAAGTACCGTCGTTTTTTAAGGCCATAGTATGATAATAACCAGCACTAACGCTTACCCAATTGGTTGCCGTGCCTATTTTGACAGGGCTGTTACTATTGGTGGTAGAACCAACGCCCAGTTGCCCTGCATTATTCTGACCCCAAGCCCATAAACTACCATCGGTTTTTATGGCTGAACTATGAGCACCACCTGCACTATTGCTTGCCCAATTGGCTCCTATTTGCAGTGGACTGTTTTTATTGGTATTAGTGCCATCGCCCAATTGCCCATTGTCATTCCTACCCCAAGCCCATAAACTACCATCGGTTTTTATGGCTATGGTATGAGAAAAACCTGCAACTATGCTTGCCCAATTTGTTTCAGTGCCTATTTGCACGGGGCTGTGGTTCTCTGTAATATTTGTAGTGCCATCGCCTAATTGTCCAAATCCATTATTACCCCAAGCCCATAAACTACCATCGTTTTTTATGGCTATGGTATTTAAAGTTCCTGCAATAATACTTGCCCAATTATTTGCAGTACCTATTTGCACTGGGCTGTTTTTATTGGTAGTAGTACCATCACCCAATTGTCCATTACTATTCCTACCCCAAGCCCATAAACTACCATCAGTTTTAATGGCTAATGTGTGATCGTCCCTTGCACTAATGCTTGCCCAATTTGTTTCAGTGCCTATTTGTACAGGACTATTTCTTTGGGTAAAAGTGCCATCGCCTAATTCCCCTACGATATTATAACCCCAAGCCCACAAACTGCCATCGGTTTTAATGGCTATGGTGTGATGATCACCCGCACTAATGCTTGTCCAATTGGTTGCCGAGCCTATTTGTTTGGGGCTGTTTCTTTGGGTATTTGTGCCATCGCCTAACTCACCATAAGGATTATTACCCCAAGCCCACAAACTGCCATCAGTATTTATGGCTATGGTATAATACCCACCTGCACTTACTTTTTTCCAATTATGATTAATAGTAGTTATTTTAGTTGTTTTAAAACTTATTTCGTTTCCATAAGCTGTACCAACGGCGTTAATTGCATAGGCTCTAACATAGTAAATTGTACTATTTAGAAGCCCATTTAAGTTACTTGAATAAGCCCCTACACCACTGCTATCAGATGTTTTGGTAGATAAAAGAACTGAAGGATTTGGATTCGTGCTCCATACAATTCCTCTTGATGTTACTGGACTACCACCATCGCTGGTAATATTCCCACCACTATTTGCACTAACACTTTTGATATTAGAAATAGGTGTTGTAACCAAAGTTGGCAGCTTAAGATTATTTTGTGTAGATATTGTTACCTCGTTTGTATAAGTTAAAGAACTACCTGCTGCATTAAAAGCATAAACTCTATAGGTATAAGCTGTGTTGGCAACAAGATTACTATCGGTATAGTTTGTAATGTTAACAGCTGTTTTACCAATTACAGTATAAGTGCCATTAGTTATCCTTCTTTCAATTTTAAAACTGTCTTCATTGGTAGAGTTGTCTGTCCACGCAAGGTTTACTTTGCTTGTAGATACAGCTTGTCCAGTAAGGTTAGTAGGTGCAATTGGCACTACTGTAACTGTGGTGGTGTTTCCATTAGTTTCTTTTTTACAAGATGTTATTTGCAAAAGAATAATGGCTAATAGAAGGTAAATTATTTTTTTCATATTTATTATTTATTTAGTTTCTAATTAGTATTCCAAGTTCTTCAATTACTTGATTCGGAAATACATCTAAAACAAGTTTAGCTATGTAGGGGCAAAGTATCATATCGGGGCATTCTGCCCAGTGCGGTATTGTATAATACCCAGTCATTCTTGAATGTTCGGCATCATTCAATTGCAAATAGCTTACCCTTTGTATTACTGTTGCAATAAGACCTGCCGGTGCTTGTTGTTCTATGCCATTAGCACCAAACTTAATAGTTAGCTGCCCACCAATACAAGTGAACTCAAAAAAGGCTTCTTCGCCCAAAGTTTTACATTTTTCCATTTATGTATTATTTTTCTGCCTACTCTATTATCCCCTTTTCGGCTATCGAGGTTTATAAAAAAGTTCATCCGTTTAAATGTTTAAACGGATGAACCAATTAACATTTTAATCTGCCACCATTTTGCTAATAATAGCACTCCACACCAAGGTATCGCTATCGCTGCCTTTGTAGGCTGCTGCAAAGGGGTAGGTTTTGCCAGGGATTAAGCCACTAATGGTAATGCTGTGCCCATTGCTAAAGCGATGAAACCAACCCTCATCTATGTTTGCAGGGGTTTCGCCCAAAGCAATATCCCAAAAAGCAAACACAGTTCCATTGTCGCCGTGCATTGGTTTATCTACACTTAAATCTATAGTGCCTGCTGCTTTGCCACGTGCTACTTGAAAATTAATTACATCTTCCATTACCCTGTGTTGGGGTGTTTTTGCCAAAGGAAAACCAGTGGTTTGCAGTTTGCCCAAATCGCCACTTGCTTGTATGTTTATTTGAGCAGTTAAAACGCTTAGTGCAGCTACTAAAGTGGCTTTTGCCACATTTTTTGCGGTTACACTTGCTGCATTGCCCACACCCACTGCTGCCAATGCATTGTGAAATGCTGCTAATGCAGTAGTAGCATTGGTGAGCTCGTTGTGGGTAAATGTAAAAGCAGCATTGCCTGTGGTGCCTTTAATGCCTGCTGATGCTGTTGTGTCTAAATCGGCATCGGCATAATTACTGTAATCGGTGATGATTTTCTTTCCCATAAATTTTAGGTTTTTAAATTAAAAAATAGTTGTGTTTATATGTTTGATGAATACATATTGGGGTTGAGCGAAAAAGTATTTTGAATAAAAGTTTGTAGTTATTTTGAATGAGGTACGAATGAGAAGTCTGCTGAAATTTTTGAGATTTTTGGGCAAGAACCTTGAAACGACCAATGGTTGAATAAGTATATTGTTGAATGCAACAGAAACGATGCTTTTTACGATAAAAAGGGTTCTTTCTGCAACAAAAAGGGTTCTTTTTTTTGTGAAAAGGGTTATGTAAATGATTTTAGGGATACTTTTTACGGTATAAAGGGTGCTTTTAGCAGTATAAAGGGTGCTTTTTTTGCTGGAAAGGGTTGTGGAAATTATTTTAGGGATGCTTTTTATAATAGAAACAACACCAAAAAGTATTTTAAGGATAACAATATTTAAAAAGAAATTTAAGGCTAACTTAGATGCCCAAAATTTATAGTGCTGTGCTGTGCTGTGCTGTGCTGTGCTGTGCTGTGCTGTGCTGTGCTGTGCTGTGCTGTGCTGTGCTGTGCTGTGCTGTGCTGTGCTGTGC
>CANGOT010000003.1 GCA_947455425.1 Chitinophagaceae bacterium
TGCAGGGCTTGATTTTACAGGGTTTACAGTTTTGGCTGCTTTATCAGGAACAGGCCAGGGTTTTGTTTGTTCTAACACAAAACCTGTTGAAACTACTGTTACTGTGCCGATAGCAATTGCTAACAAAAATTTACTTTTCATAACTTATATTTTTTGTGATTTAAAACTATTATTACCTACTACCAACAACGTTAGAAATTCCACAATCTCGAAATATTAAACCCAATTAAGAACTGACCTTTTGTATAATCATTTTGGTTATACAAGTTGTTGTTTTGTGGTAATATATATCCATAATTGCCCACGAAAATTTGAAAATCGTGACCACTGGTTTTCATATCCAATCCTACACTTAAATTGGGATGCGGATTATTCATTGGATGTTCCGATATGGGTTGATCGTAATTAGCTATCAAAGACATTGATTCTGTTAATTGATACTTTCCTGAAAAACTAATGGCAAAGTGTGTATGATAGAATTGTCCATGAATTACTTTAGAATCATCAACATATCCTGGAACATTGTTAAAATAAGAAGCACTCGGAGCAACCTGTAGTGATAGCTTATCGCTCATTTTTCGAGCAATAATTAATTGTGTAAAATAGCTAAATCTATCTGCTGTATTTACAATAGGAACCGAGCTACCTTTTGCTCTTGTATCCATCACTGTATTACCAAATAATGTAACACTAACTGGCACACTGTTATTGGTTGTTTGTTTTACAGCTGCATACTTAATACTTCCTGTAATCTGCATTTTATCGTTTGTAGCTCCGAATCCTAACTGAAGGTCTTTTTTAGGAACATAACTAAAACCTAAAAGCATATTGGCACTAGAAAAAAGTCCGAACAAGTCCTTAATTCCATGGTCGGTTGTACCAAACCTATGCTGAATATCGAATTCGAAAGTACCTTTAATAGGAACCATTACAGATTGATTATCTATAATATAGTTTCCATCGAATGTATTTTTAACATAGGATTTTTTAACTACAGCAGGCTTTGTTGCACCAGCGGCTGTTTCTTGAGCTTTTACTTGGCTATTCATAATCATTATTCCTAATAGAAAAAATGATAGACGAAGTAGTAACTTATATTTTATTACCTTTCTCATTTGATTTAATTTAATTGTTTTTAGCCCCTTGTTTAATCCAGGCATAAATTTTTGCATTTATTTTATCATCAGGTCCAGCACCAAGAGGCATCACTGGATTTTTTTTGCCAGTTAACCATAACATTAAGTTACTATTATCAGGATCGTTTGCTTTTATGTAATTACCATCTGTTAAAGCTTTGTAAGCAGCAGCACTCTCTAGATTAGGAGCTTTTGCTCCAGCATTGTGGCAGCCACTTTTGGCACAACTTGCAGTAAATATCGGCTGTATATCACTTTTAAAACTCATTGTTTCTGTGATGGAACTTCCGGGATTTTCTACTATAGTTGTTACTTTATTGCATCCTGTAATAGCAAGTACTAATATGGTTAAAACACCTGATAATATTGCTATTTTTTTCGTTAACATACATTTTATTTTATCGATGAATTAAATCGACTGGTTGATTATTTTTGAAACTTTAACATCAGGTTTGGTTGAATACCATGTTGATAGTTAGAACTATTAAAAATAGCTAAACCAAAAGCTTGATCTTGCAGACTTGTAAAGTCTATATCTTGTTTCAAAACATCTCCTGTTTTTAGTTTACGTTTAAACTCTAATACCCAACTTGTTCCAGTATATGTTCCAGTTGCAATAAAGTCGCTACGACCACCAGTTAATGGGTTTGCAAGGAATGAAGGGAAGCATTTACTACCAACTGTAGGAGTGATTCCTGCATTATCTGAATAAGCTGCATCACCAGTAGGGTTAATAGAGTCGCCACTTGCTAAATAAAGTGTACCCCAACTACTTACCTTAATTACTTTTATAGCTACGCCTCCAGCCAATGTATCTGTTAACTGATAATACAATTTACCTGATGCATTTGGAACTACCCATTTAGGCACAGAAACACTGGCACCAGTACCATCTAATTTTAAACTTTGTGAATTACTCAATGCACCATTAGCATTTGATGGATTGGGGTTTGTATTGGTATATGTTGTAGAGAATGGTACAGGAGGAACTAAATCATCTGCATGACGTCCATTACCATTACCACCTACTGTATCTGTAACTGCTGGTCCACCTGCCCAATCTTGGTATTGGTCGTCCATTTGATTGGTAACCAAATCCTTGTTTAAATGACACCACCACATATCGATTTTCTCAGCTGCACCATTGGTATAATGATTACCACTAGCATTAGGAACCATCACCCCTGCATAATTTCTATACGGTGTAAATAAGTGACAACTAGCATAACAAGTTTGGCTGGCAAACTTTGGTGTAGAGTTATCGATATTCCAAAGCATAGCAAATTGATCCTGACCCATACCTTGTTTAATCAAATTGCCATTAGCATCAAATTGGTCAGCATTTCCACGTTGTGCCCATCTTTTTGTAGTTGGATTAAAATACCATGGTTGAACAATATTGTTGCTAGGATCGTTCCATTCTGCCAAAAAATAAATGTATTGGTCATCATACATGGCTCTTAAAGTGGCAGGATAAGACTTTCCTGCATAGCCAGCAAATAAACCATTACCTGGGTCTGGAACTACTGGTGTAACGTTTAGTTTTTGAGCATTTGCCCAAATAGCATCTACGGTACCATCAATAGTGGGTATTGTTGTTGTTTTGTAACATAAAAGATCAGTGGTGTTTGTAGAGCTAGGTGCAACTACTTGATCTGTTTTGGTGCAGTACATAAAAAAGACTGCAAGCATTGCGAAGAGGATTAATACCTTAAACATTTTCATATAAACTTATTTTGATTAAAAAATTGAAATTCAATACACAAAGTTTCAGTCAATCTAAGCTTTAAATAAATGAGAAGAGATGTATGATTATATGTTATAAATCATATTTTGTCATAGCAATGACAGGCTCTATTTACAGATAAAATAAACAAACTGATATGGTTATGTATTTTCACAAAGCAAAGTTTGGCTAGACCGTATTTTATAGCATTATACAATTAGTCTATAACCTTACATAATTCTTAGCTCTTGAAATCAGTAGTATTGTTTGCATTGAAAACCAGCTCCTTTGTAGCAGTTTCAAGAGCTATTGATGTGAGATGTGAAGCGTATTTATAATGAGGGTGTATTGTCTTTCCAATGCCAAAGATGCAAGCAGCCATAGGTTCTGTAGGGCGACCATTTTTTAGATAGCAATAGCATCTGCTCTTTTAATTGCTTCTTATCTAATGTTTCTAACTGATATAATCTTATCATAGCTTGTTGAATGCCTAAATCATCTAGGGCAAAAACATCTTCTCGCCCCAAAGAAAACATCAACAACATTTCTACAGTCCATTTACCAACACCTTTAATCGCTGTAAGTAAATCAATAATTTCTTCATTATTCAGGGCTGCAAGTTTTTTATCGTTGATCTTATGCTCTATGCAAAAAGCTGCAACGTTTTTAACTTATTGCACTTTAGCATTGCTCAATCCAATGGCTCTCAGTGTTTCGTGGGGTGTATCAATTACTTGCTGTGGCTTGGGTTCTTTCTTACCATACAAGTCTAAGAATCTATGATAAATAACTTTTGCCACTTTGGTACTAAGTTGCTGCCCCATAATGCTAGCCATTAATCTCAAAGGAATATTCTTTTTCATCTCTAATTGATGATTTTCCGTTAATAAAATCTTGGCAAGCTTTTTATCTTTTGAAAGATGTTGTTTATAGGGCATACTTTACTTTTTTGTATGATGAGGCAATAGTAAATCTATTTAAGATGATTGATTTAGTTTTTACACCCGGTATAGACATTACGTATTTTAAACTCTGTTACTTCAGCTTCAAGACGCAGCTTCGACCTTATCAAAGCAAAGGATGAACGGAAGACAGTCGAACCCACTCTTAAGCAGCCAACAACCCAAACACAAAAGTATATCATAAGAAGTTACGCAAAAGCAATTGAAAATTGCAAAACTATCGTTGAATAAAAACAATTACTATAAAAGCATCGAGAATAAAATAGCATATAAGTACAAAAACCAGTACTATCTTTTGGGGATGAGTTTTACCAATGCCATAGGGCGTACTCTTATCTTCGATGCAATAGATGGGTCTGTAGGTATTGACAGAAGATATACAATAACAGACTTAGAAAAAGTTGTCTTACCAAGGCCTGTTTTACTAAACTGTAGATTGGCCTCATTTTTCTTCAGTTCTTTTCTGAATATCTCTTTCCTGTTTTCATCCATAATAATAAATGTATTTTCCATAGTCATGTTATCATGGCTAACATTATTTACCCTGATCTTTAACTTAGCTATATCTTTTGGCAATACTTTATAACTTTTCTGCTCACCAATATTGCCTTTTAGTAATATTTTCCTTCCTGTTAATAGTTGCCAGGTATTATTGTTTTGAGCTTCTGATAAAAGAGGAAGCAGTAATAAAATAAATAGAATCCGTTTCATATTAATTAATTTGGGTTTGCCCAAAAGGCTGTCAATACACTCACACAATATTACAAGCTTTACTTTGCTTATTAACAACTATTTTAGCCCCTTAAATAAATACTAATGATGAAACGAATACTTGTTGCTGCACTTTTATTGATAACAATGCCCTCTTTCTCGCAAAATAAAAATGAAGCAGCCATTATAAAAATGCTTCAAGCACAAGAAACTGCCTGGAACAATGGTAATCTTGATGACTTTATGAAAGGATATTGGCAAAACGACAGTTTACTGTTTATTGGTAAAAATGGCCCAAAATATGGCTATAGCACCACCCTTGATAACTATAAAAAGGGATATCCAGATACCGTTAGAATGGGTAAGTTCACCAGCACCATCCTATCATTAAAAAAATTATCTAAAGAATATTATTTTGTAGTGGGCAAGTGGTATTTAAAAAGAAGCATAGGCGATGTAAGTGGTCATTATACACTACTTATCAGAAAAATAAATGGTGAATGGGTCATTGTTGCCGATCATAGTAGCTAGTAACTGCATTATTAATCAAACCTTTTTTTAGTTTAAAAATACTTCATCTTCATGAATAGTGAATTCATCACAACTATAGCATCAAATCTCCTACTTTTGACAACTTTTAAAATAGAATGCTGACAGAGTGTCCAATAAATATTTTTAGCATTTTATTTGACTAACGTAACACTTCAAAAATCATAGTTATCTGGCTTTTATGGCACGGATGCACGAAATATATTATATATGTTAAAATTTATCAGTAAGTTAATTGGTGGCAATAAAAGCGAAAAAGACGTTTCTAAAATTAAACCCATTGTAGAAAAAGTAAATACCTTCTTTCAACAATACCAAAACATCGATAACGATGCTCTGCGTAACAAAACCGCAGAATTCAAATCAAGAATTAAAGACCATCTGAAAGATATTGATGCTGAAATAGCTGAAAAGCAAGCCAAGGCAGATGCTTTGGAAGCTAGTGACTTTCATAATAAAGATTTAATCTATCAGGAAGTCGATAAATTGAAGAAAGATAGAGATACTAAAATTGAAGAAGCATTAGAAAAAATACTTCCCGAAGCGTTTGCTGTGGTGAAAGAAACAGCTCGTCGTTTTACAGTAAACACAGAAATTGCATCTACAGCAACGCAACACGATAGAGATTTAAGTGTTAAGAAAGATTATATCAGAATCGAAAACGATAAAGCCATCTATAAAAACACCTGGACTGCTGCTGGTGGACAAGTAACCTGGAATATGGTGCATTACGATGTGCAGTTAATTGGTGGTGCTGTATTACACAGTGGAAAGATTGCTGAAATGAGCACAGGGGAAGGTAAAACTTTGGTATCAACCTTACCCGCATACTTAAATGCTTTAGCTGGCGAGGGTGTGCATATTGTAACAGTGAATGATTACTTAGCCCGACGTGATGGTGAATGGAATGGAACTCTTTTTGAGTGGCTGGGTTTAACTGTTGATTGTATAGATAAACACCAACCTAATAGCGAAGAAAGACGCAAAGCCTATTTAGCAGATATTACCTACGGAACCAATAACGAATTTGGTTTCGACTACCTGCGTGATAATATGGTGCATAGTCCCGAAGAAATGGTACAACGCAAACATCATTTCGCTATGGTGGATGAGGTGGATAGCGTATTAATTGATGATGCCAGAACACCATTAATTATTAGTGGCCCTATTGGTAAGCAAGATAATGTAGAACAATTCTTTGAACTAAAACCAAGAATAGAAAAACTGGTAGATGCTCAAAAGCGTGCAGTTAATGGATTTTTAACTGAAGCTAAAAAGAAAATAGCAGAAGGAAATGATGATCCTAAAGATGGTGGACTAGCATTATTTAGAGCTCACAGAGGTTTACCAAAAACATCAGCATTAATCAAGTTCTTGAGTGAGCCAGGAATGCGTGTGAAGCTTCAAAAAGCCGAAAACTATTATTTGGCAGACCAACAAAAAGAAATGCCAAAAGCCGATGAAGAACTTTACTTCTACATAGATGAAAAACAAAACAGTGTAGAACTTACCGAGAAAGGCTTAAATTTAATTACTCGTGCTGGAGAAGATCAGAACTTCTTTATCATTCCAGATATTTCAACCTCTTTAGGTGCAGTCGAAAAAAGTGGTGCAAGTGCCGAAGAAAAACTACAGCAAAAAGAAGCCATTATTAACGATTACTCTTCTAAAGTAGATAGAATTCACACCGTACAACAATTGCTAAAAGCATATACAATGTTTGATAAAGATGTTGAGTATGTAGTGATGGAAGGCGAAGTAAAGATTGTAGATGAACAAACAGGCCGTATTTTAGATGGCCGTAGATATAGCGATGGTTTACATCAGGCTATAGAAGCTAAAGAAGGAGTGAATATTGAAGCCACTACACAAACTTATGCAACTGTTACTTTACAGAACTACTTCAGAATGTATCACAAGCTTTGTGGGATGACTGGTACTGCTGAAACTGAAGCTGCTGAGTTGTGGAGTATCTATAAATTAGATGTGGTCTCAATTCCAACCAATATACCTGCTGTAAGAAAAGATGAACAGGATTTAATTTATAAAACCAAGAGAGAGAAGTTTGGTGCTATTATAGACGAAGTTGTAAAACTTAGAGAAGCTGGAAGACCTGTATTGGTGGGTACCACAAGCGTTGAGTTTAGTGAATTAATCAGTAGAATGCTTCGCCAGAAACAAATTCCTCATAATGTATTGAATGCAAAGCAACATGCCAAAGAAGCACAGGTTGTTGCCGAAGCTGGTTTAGCAGGTGCTGTAACTATCGCTACCAATATGGCTGGTCGTGGTACCGATATTAAGCTTGGAGCTGGTGTTAAGGAAGCTGGAGGGCTTGCTATTATTGGTACAGAGCGTCATGAAAGTCGTAGGGTTGACAGACAGTTACGTGGTCGTGCTGGTCGTCAGGGAGACCCAGGTTCTTCTCAATTCTTTGTGGCTTTAGAAGATGATTTGATGCGTATGTTTGGTAGTGAACGTATTGCCAAGGTAATGGACTTCGCTGGTTATAAAGAAGGTGAAGTGATACAGCACAGTATGATTACCAATAGTATTGAACGAGCACAAAAGAAAGTAGAAGAAAACAACTTTGGTATCAGAAAAAGATTGCTGGAGTATGATGATGTAATGAATAAGCAACGTACTGTTATTTATGCAAAACGTAGCCATGCATTACATGGCGATAGGTTAGCTCTAGATTTAGACAACGCCTTTTATAGTGTAGCAGATGGTTTAATTGCAAGCTATAAAGGTATCCACGACTTTGAAGGGTTTAAACTTTCTGCTATAGTAAACTTTGGAATTGAAACTACTATTACCGAAGATGAGTTTACTAAAGCCAGTGAACAAACGCTTGCCGAAAAACTATATGATCAAGCTATTACAGGCTATCAACAACGCAAAGCAGCAATGGCCGAACAAGCTGTTCCTGTGTTTGAAAATATTCGCACACAACAAGGCACACGCATTGAAAATGTAATTGTACCGTTTACCGATGGCAAAAAGGGTATGCAGATTTTAGGTGCTATGCAAAAAACTCTGGATACAAATGGTGTTGAATTGATGAATGCTTTGGAAAGAACGGTAACATTAGGTTTAATAGACGATGCATGGAAAGAGCATTTACGTAAAATGGATGATTTAAAACATAGTGTGCAAACAGCTAGCTACGAACAAAAAGATCCATTGGTAATATATAAAGTAGAAGCATTTAATCTGTTTAAAACAATGGACGGTGAAGTAAACAAAGAGATTGTACAGTTCTTATGTCACGCCAGCATTCCATTAGAAGATGGTGCCAACCAGCAATTACAGGAAGGACATCAACAAAAGACAGATTTAAGTAAAATGCGATTGGAACACGAAACTGTTGATGGAGCTGGAAGAGACAATGACTACATAGACCCAACACCTGTAAAACAAGAACCAATACGTGTAGAAAAAATTGCTGGTCGCAATGACCCATGCCCATGTGGTAGTGGTAAAAAATTCAAGCAATGTCACGGAAAAGAAGCATAATAATTTTAGACTAGGGCATGGATACACCTAAAACTATTGTATTGATACCCTAAGGCGACGGTAGTCATACCCAAGGCTCCGGTAGTGATACCCTTAGCTGCGGTATCGATACCCTAAGTCTTGGGATTGACCCCCTAAGTCTCGGGATTGACCCCCATGTTTATTTTAGTTGCCACTACACTTTAGTCGTTGAATATCTTTTAAAATTCATTCAATTGAATTTTTCTATTATAAAAGGCAGTAATTAGGTTGATTAACAAAACAATACGTTTTCGTCTCTCTACATATATTTTTAAACAAGATGATACATTGAAGACATCCTTAAACTAAAAATGCCCCATCAGTATTGATGAGGCATTTGTTATAATCTTTATAAAATTTAAAAACCTGGGCATCTTACTGCATTTCCAGCTGCTGTTCTTCTATTTAATGTAGCACGATAAGTTAAAGAAAGCTCTGTACCGCCACGGTATTGAGAATAAGTTGCTAAACGAGAAATGTTAACATCATAGCTTAACCCAAAAGTCCAATCATAGATATCCAAGTTTACAACTGGTATCAAAGCATCGTTCCATCTAAACATAGCTCCTAGATTTAATCCTATTGTTTTTTCATCCTCATATCTTTTGCTTAACTCTATGCCATATAACATCCCAGCCAAGAATTGGTCACTACCTTCTTGCTTGATATAATCAGCGTAAGCAATAATTTTATTATTATCGCTTGTTTGAGCAGTAATACCACCATTTATCAATAGTTTTCTACCTAAAATGCTAAAATCATTTTTTGCAAAATAGTTCAACTTAGGGTTATTAATATGATACATGGCTGCTCCTAAATAATAGCGGATATCATCGCCATAATTACTGCTGTATGTTAAGCCTGCACCCATATCCCAATAAGTATATCCTGCACTATTAAGAAGGGCTGGATCTGATGCAACACTTTGGTGTGTACTCAGTTCACTTGGATTAAATTGAGTGCTAACAGGGCCTCCAATAAATGCAATTGATAGATAGCTATCATTTTCCTGACTTAAAGACTTGTTAAAACTAATTACAGGCAATAAAGAAGTTTTTCTTAATTTAATACTTCCTGCAACGTCGTTGGTAACCTGCATACCCAAAGTTACCCAATCACCTACAGCATTATTGAGAGGCATTTTATACTCAGCACTTAGTGCAGTAGTATTGTAAGGAACTGTTACGCTTGCCCACTGACTTCTGTAGCTAGCTTTTACTCGTATATCGCCTTTAAAAATCCCAGCTAAAGCAGGATTACGAAGCAATGGTGTTTCGTAGAACTGTGAAAAATTAAGATCCTGGCTTAATGCAACGTCTGCTAAAGCTAAGAAAACAGTTAATGATACTATAATTTTTTTCATATCTAAAATTCTTAAAGGTTAATTATTTAATTAATGCAACATTGCCTTTGTAAGTGAATTTGGTTCCGTTTGCACAAACTACCTCACAAGTGTAAACATATACTTCTGTTGGAGCGGTAACACCATTTATTTTACCATTCCAAGAAGTAAGTGTATTTGGCGTCAATGTTCCAATAGGGTCTGGTTTAAAGCCTGAACGCTCGAATACAACTTGACCCCAACGATTAAATACTCGTAAGCTTAATACTTTTTCTATGCCCACAGCTGTGATATAGAAGAAGTCGTTGATACCATTACCATCAGGAGTGAATGCATTAGGAATAAATACCTGACTTGCTTCACAGAATGGAATAATACAAATATCTGTAGATGCTTTACAACCATAAACACTTGTGGCGTCTACTTGATAACATACTTTATCTCCTACAGTTGCAATCGGATTACCACAATTATTGCAGCTTAGTCCAGCTGTAGAACCTGTAGATGATGTCCAAGCCCAGCTTGCTACCGGACCATTAACTACAGAAGGATTTAATGGTAAAATTGTACCCCCTTGTAATACCACAGTATCAATTCCTAAACTGATGTGCAATGTATCACCAACTGCAATGGTAACTGAACCAGTAGTATTAGGGAAGCAACTTCCAGCATTGTTACCACGAACAATATAAGTAGTTGTTACTTTAGGAGAAGCTATTACACGAGAGCCATTAATAGTATCTAATGAAGAACCACCTTGTATCCAGGTATATTCTGTTGCTCCACTAGCAGTTAATACAACTTTTTCACCTAAACAAATACTATCATTTGGAGAAGCATTTACACTAATAGTGTATGGTTGAACAACACTCACATTAACACTTGCTGTATCACTACATCCATTAGCACTGGTACCAGTAACTATATACTTGGTAGAAACAGTAGGATTTGCAATAACATTTGCTCCTGTAGTGGTGTTTAAACCTCCATTCACCGGATTCCAAGTGTAAGTTGCTATTGGTATTGGTCCAGAGCTAAATGCACTCAAAGGATAAGGAATATTTAAACATATTGTAGTATCAACACTTGGATTAATAGCAACTATTGGTGTACCACTAATAACAAGACCTCCTCTTGTAAGTGAACTTGTACAACCAGCAGATGTTACAACAGTTAATGTATCTGTGTATGTGCCTGGTGTAGCATAAATTGTTTGAGTGCTAATGCCACTGCTAATAGTTCCGTTTCCAAAACTCCAATTAAAATTGGTGATTGGATCTTCACTAAGACCAGGATTTGCAGTATAGTAAATTACTTGATTTGTACAAGCCGCATCCTGACGAGTTATTGAATTAATAACAGGAATATTATTTACTTTAACACTAATTGGCGTTGTTATTACAGAGTCAAAACATCCACTCACAGAAGTTACTTGCATTCTTACATTATAAATTCCAGTAGTATTAAATGATACGCTAGGATTAGTTGTAGGATAAGTAACACCATTGACATTCCAAGAGTATGTTGGTGCTGTTGATAATTGATCAACATGCGATGTATTGGTGAAACTCAATACTGTAGTACCGCAGGTTTGAACCTGTGGATTCACATTATAAGACGCCTTAACATAATCTACCCTTATTGCACCGTAAGCATTAATCTGGAATGTGCAACCATTTACAGATTTTAATGTAATGTTTGGATAATAAGTACCACCAACCGCATAAATATGTGTAAATGTATTTGCAAAACTAGCTGCAGTTACAGTTGTCACTGGAGTACCATCACCATAATTTACTGCAACACTATCATAAGAACTTGCAGCTAAAGTAAAGTGTACTGGCATATTGCTACCACATATGTATCCAGTATCGTGTATCCAAGAACCAAGAGGACCCGCAACAGTTACAAATTGACTGTCAATATATATGCAACCACCCGCATTAGCAATATTAAGTTTTACTGCATACTGACCTAAAACGTTGTAAACATAAGTAACAGGGCTGGTTGTTGCAGTTGCCCCTGGCACTCCAAACGACCAGTTAGTATTTAGAATTGGAAGTGTTGTGATAGCAGATGTATTTGTAAATAATACAGTATCTGGCAAGCAGCTTTTACCTAAATGTGTAACTGTAAATGCAGCAGGCATTGTATCACGAACAGTTACTGTTTGAATACCTGAAACAGCAGTACAAGAAATTGGACCACCTAAAGGTGTAACTTGTGTTCTGATTGCTGTTAAGGAAACATTGTAGGTTCCTGTTGCACTATAAGTACGTGTAGGATTTACACCACCTCCAGTACCATTTCCAAAATCCCAAACATAACTGGTTGCTGTATCTGTTAAATTGTTGAAATGAACCGTATCTCCTTTACAAATAGTTGTATTAGGGTTGATAGAGAATGCTACTATTGGGGTTCCATAAGCAATAATACTATCAGTTTTTGAAACACTACCACAGGCTGTACTACCAGTAAGTGTAACAATATATTTTCCAGATTTAGTATAAATGTGCGTCACGCTATCAATTCCGTTAGCACTTGGTGCAGATGTTGAGTTATCACCAAAATCCCAAACATATGAAGTTCCTCCAACGCTATTACTATAGAATGTTACAGTATCTGGAGTACATTTAAATTTATCAGAAGCTTTAACCGACATATTTAATGTAACCGTATTAGCAGCTATAACTACACAGTTTGTAAATGAATCACTAGCACATTCATTGCTCGCAATTACCTTAGGACAAATTGTAGTTAAAGTATTAACATTATAAGTATGCAAAGGATTTACCTGTGTTGAACCAACAGTATTTCCTGCATCACCAAATATCCATGCATACGTTAAGTTTGGACTACCAACAGTTTTATTAGTAAACGTATCGGCAATGCCAGAACATTGGTATGTAGGGCTCACACTAAATAATACTTTTGGTCTTGTTCTGATATTGATATTATGTGTTGCCTGACTGCTTCCACAGAATTGTGAAGTTGCAGTTAGTGTAACAGTATAAACCATATCTAACCCAGTAACACTCGGTGCATAAGTCGTTGGTAAAGGATTAGGTGAAGAACTAGCTGTACCATTTCCATAATCTAAAACATAAGTAAATGAATTTAGAGATGGGGTTGTGTTTGTGAAAGTGAATGTTGTAGTATTAGCCCCAGTATTATTGGCACAACCACTATCAGCAGAAACAGTAAATGATGCATTAGGTGTTGCCGATGTATAATACCATCTACTTAAACTATCTGTTTTGCAACCCTGTGTGCTCGTTGCAATTTCTGTAATCATAATACTATCTAATCCATTGGCAATGGTATAACCAGGAAAGCCTGCACCAGTACCAATAGAAGTTCTAACACCAGCACCAGTAGTAGCATACCAATTATGATTGGTTGTAGCCACTGGAGGAGTTGGCGTTTGTATCACAAGTGCAAAAGGAGCACAAGATGTATAAGGATTACTTACAAAACTGGCTATAGCATCTGGATTAACTGTTATAGTTGCCACAGCACTTGTATCGCTACATTTACCAGAAACCACTACACGACGAACATTTAGCGTTTGTGTTAAAATAGTTGTAGGGGTCCAGCTTGTTGTAGTAGTGTTGCCACTTATCCATAAGTTTTGTGCAAGATTGAAATTACTTGCAGTATCCCAGGCATAAGTATAAGAGCCACTACCACCAGCAGGTGCTGAACCTGTTAAAGTAGGTGCAAGTGAATTTATACAAACTGCACTAGGTGTTGCTGTAATTGTATTGTTTGTGATATTAGGTTGAACAGTAATACAAATTGTATTACCATAGTCGTAGCAAGAATCTGATTTAACAACCCTGCGAACGCAAGTATTTGTATTAGGTATTATTGAATAACTATTTGCATTTGTTCCACCAACAGTCCAAGTTGTACCACCATTGGTAGAATATTGCCAAGAGTAAGTATATGTTCCACTACCACCATTTGGTGTAGTAGCTGTGAAATTTACTGTAGTACCATTACAAACCGTATCTGCAGATGGTGTTATGGTGTTACTACCTATTGAAGCAGTATTTTTTACTGTGATTGTTTTAAATGTACCCGGACAAGTAAGGTTCTTTATTTCCCATTTAAATACATAGGTACCAGGTGTTGATATATTGGCTAACACAGGGTTTTGCGTAGTAGTATTTAATCCTGGAGTTGTAGGGAAAGAATATGCTCCTACGATAGGATTTCCACTTGTATTTTGTCCTGGACTCATGGACCAAACACCATTACCATTTACAGGAATATTACCAACTAAATTAATGGTTGTTGCGTTACATATAGCAGTATCACTACCTGTAATCACTGCAACATCGGCTCCTGTTGGTAATTGTACCATTATTGGTGCAGATGTATCAACAGAACAATTGCCATTTCTTATAATGGCTCTGTACCAAGTAGTTGTAGTAACAGCCACAGAGGTTGGATTACCAAGTGCAAAACTAGAACCATAACCAGTTGTAGCAATTGTAGTAGACTTTATCCATTGGATGCTAGCAGCCTGACCTCTAAAATTTGTTAAGGTCAATGAGATAACTGAATTTGGTGTACACACTACTGTATCGCTTGCCACAATATTACCAGCGATGGTTGCACTATCTACATTAATTTGTGCAATAGTAGAATACACAGAATCTTTACAACCATAGTTCCAACCTTTAGATAGAAGTAAGGTTCTGTAGTTAATATTTTGTGTAGCAGTAATATTTAAAGGATTAATATTAGTTGGTAAAAGGGTATAAGCATTTGGTGCTGTAGGGAATGCAGTTTCCCACTGAGAAATGCTGCTCAAGTTGGTATCAATATTTGCTGTAAGTGATATGCTGCTACCTTGGCAATAACTACCTTGATTTGGGTTCAGCGTAATAGAACCACCCAAAGGTTTGCCATAAGCACGAATAAGCATCGTGTCAGTTTTATCAATACAAACATTATTTGAAACTCGCATTACTACAGGGTATATTGCTCTATTAATAAATGAATAATTAGTACACAATCCACCTACTGACAAAGGATTATTTGACCAACGAATCACTTCTCCACCACCTAATGGTCTGGATAATGTACCACAAACATTTACGGCTCTTTGGCCAATACCATCTACATCACACAACACAACATCAGCTCCAGCATTTGGTGTAGGTATCGTATCAGAAACATAGAACTTCATACTATCAGCAGATGAGAAACAACCAGCTAATTTTGGATCAATCACCCATTTAACACTGTACCAATTATCAGGTTTTAAACCACACAAAATAGTAGTTGAATCGTTAGGATTAGAAACAGAAGGTAACGATGATGCAAACAAGTTTTTAACGATAACAGTTCCAATACCTGATGCACCTGGTATATTATGTTTAATAGTATAGCAGTTACTATCACACAAGTAAATGATAGCTGGGTTATATATTTTAGCAACATTAGGACCAGGAGTTACAACCACACTAACCTTAGTCGCTGGTCCATAACAACCATATTGGCTCGACGTTTTTATTTGGTAATAAACGGTATCGGTTGCTATAGTATTGAAAATAGTATCGATAATTGATCCTGATTCTCCAGTTCCATTATGAAAGCCTGTAGCATTTCCTTGAGTATTATATGCAATCCAGTCAAATTCATCGCTAGGGAAATCTCCAGTCATAGTAAGGTTTGCAATATCGCCACTACACATACTGTGTGCAGGATTTGATGGTGCTGGATGAATATAAGTAACCGTTGGTGCACTAGGCACAGGACGAACAGTATCTAAAACCGTAAAAGGATCGCCCACACAACCATCTTTTGTTGGATAAACTGTGTATTGAACAATTCCATTACCTACCAAAATATCAGTAATGGCATTTCCACCTAATGGGCCACTATTTGTAGCTCCACTAACAACACCCCCAACATAAGTATATGTCCACGTAATATGTGCATTTTGCAAACCAGCTTTTGTAACTTTAAAACTTATTGGAGAGCCTGAACAACTGTTAAAACCAGTATCACTAAGAGTTACACAAGGGCGTAAATATAACTTACGAGTACTTGACAATAAAGAACAAGATGTTGGTCTTACCCCTGTTGCAGATGCTTTAATTACAAAATTGAACCCTGTATCACAAGCAAGTGCTTTGTCGTTAGGCCCAAAAGTTAGTATTGGATTAAATATATTTGGTGTAGAAGGACTACCCGATGCAGGTGTAAAATAGCTATCACTACCTGGCAAATTATCTATAGTCCATGTAATTTCTCCAACAGCTCCACCACCATTTACATTAGCCCCAGTAATATTAAAACTATTTTGAGTATGACAAACAGAGTCGATCAATCCTGTGCTAGCACCAGCACTAATACTCACAGGTTGGCGGTAAGCAACATATTGAACAGCAGCTTTTACCTGACAGCTATTAAAGAAAGAGTCGGTTACCACATATAGACCAGGTGTTAAAAATTCAATGATAGGATACTTAGATGTAGGTGAAGTACCACCTATAAATTGATAATCAGTAGGTGAAGTAGCAGGAGGGTTTCTTTTAACAGTCCATTTGTATGATAAACTTCCTGCAGCACTTGCCTGATAAGTATAGTGAACAGAATCATAATAACCAAGTAACGGGTTGCTTGGTGCAGTAGGATTATAATTGATAATAAGGGTACTAGAAGGGTATCCACAATAGGCAACTGTATCTCTGCCCAAAGGGAAGTTCACATCTGCACTACCATTTGCTTCTACATATTTTATCATCCTCAACGATGTGTCTACCTGGCAAGTAGCACTCGCATTCAACTCTATAAAATATCTTCCCGATTTACTGATAGATATACATGGAGCTCTGCTGGTATCTTTACCTGAAGTATATGTATAAGCACTATTGTTATTAGGAACAACAGTATAGTTTGGCCCAGGTGAATTGGCATCCAATACTCTCCATTTGTATTTAAACTTTGTGCTATCTACACAAAAAGTACTTTTAGTATTATTCTTAATACAAAACACAGGTGCACAACCAACTATACTATCTTTATAAACACCCAAACCCAAACTATCTAATTGGAAGTCTGGACGTACTTTAGCAGTATCTACACAAACTCTCTTGGTAGTATCGTGTGCAGGGCAGGGGGCAAAATTACCAAAATCGTTGTTTACAAATAAAGTTACATCGTGATAGCCTGGTTGGCTATGTAGCCAATAGTAGCCTGTATCTTTTGGTAATTCTACATTACCAGTTGATGTTTCATAAAGTGGTGATGCGTTATTATGATCAATCACCCAGGTATAATGTGCCAATTGAGCACAGCCTGTAATAGAGCCTTGGTTTGCTAACCCTTGTCCTGGGTCTGATATGTTTTTAAACTTCAGCGTATCTAATGCACATATAACTGTATCAGTATTAAATTTAGCAGTTGGAGGAGAAAACACAAAGGCTGAAGCAACACTGTAAGCACCAGCAGCACAAGTACTGGTTAAACCAGGTCCATTAAAAACGTTAAATGGATTTGTTACCGTAGTTGTTATTGTATAGCTAGTGCTGAAATTATTTTGTGGGCTATTACAAGCACCTACAGAGTAAAAATGAGATAATTTACCATTTACGGCCAATATATCACATTGCGTACGAAATTCCGATGTTCCATCATTCCAGGCTATTTTAGTAAGAGCTCCAGGATAGTTTTGCTGTAAATGGGCAGTTTGAGTTCTATCAATTTCAAAACCTAAAATAATAGTGTCGCCTTTACAAGAATAAGCGTTTGAATTTTTTGATTGGGTATAGGTTAAAATGTCCCAAGAATTATTAATAATTTGATAGCCAATTGTAGAAACTACATTGCCAGCACCAACAGTTTTAACATAAGCAGTATAATAACCATCTCTGCTTTTACCAGAAATAAATTGTGGGGTAAAAGACAAATTAAACTTGCCATTTACATCACGAGGAAAAGTATAAACAGGATGAGCCAATCTATAATCATCAATTAAAGTTACAGTATCAGCACCACCAGCAGTACTACTATCTCTTAATACCATACTACTCAAAGCCCCTCCATCACAAACACCATAGTAATATTGGTCTTTAAGAATCAATAACGCATTCGTAGGTACCGCCTTTGCATTTATGGGTGTTCCTGCAACTTTTGTAACATTAAAAACATTTGTTGTATCACCCGTAGCACCGAGTGTACTAGAAGTAATTCTTATTCTATAAGAGCCGGTATTTAAGCCTGCTGGCAACACAGTATTGATGAATGTTGCATAAAAATAGCTCGCAGTTCCTGACGCAGCATTAACACCAGTAATTGGAGCACCGGCAGCATCACACAAGGTCCAGGTAAAAATGTTTGTTTGTGAAAAGCAACCATTCAAAGTAAATGGCACTGCAACTGAGCCACCACTGCTATAGCTTTGGCCAGCAGGTAGTGCAAAACGTGCATCATCAATAACAATGGTTTGTGCTTTAAGTGCATTGCAAAACACTAATACAAAAAGGGCAAGTAAAATTCTGTTCTTTAACATATACATTAGCTTAACTAAATTTATAATCAACCACATTTTAAGTGAAAACTAAAAAGTCAAAACTAAAAGTTTGCTTATAGTAGTTTGTTTAAAATGTTTTTTTTCTATTTGTTTGGTTCCGGGTTTTTATTTACAAACAGGGTTTCAACTATATTGATGCAGCATTAATTTAAAACGCTGCTTCAAAGCGAAAAAAGTTTACAAATAAACTACATCAAAAGGAAACTTCAAAATGAAGTATTAGAATAAGGATGATATAAAAGTATTCAATACAGTTTAAACCTAATAAAGATGTATCTAAAATGAAGAAACTATCTAAAAAAGAAGTTCATTATCTGTTTACTTCTATTGAAACACTATTTAATAATAGGTTTCATACCCCTGATTCCCATATCTATCACTTGTTCTCCTTTTAATGGTTGCCAGAAATGATCACCATTATCGTCTCTCCACTCGAAACTTTTGTTGGTGCTTAAATTACACTCTACTGTTATACTTTGAGTCTCTTTTCCTGTGATTACCAGGTTTGAGACAACTGTTGAGTCGTAACCTACATAACCCAGTTTATTATTTTTAATCTGATTAAATCTTGAAGTTACCACACAAGAACCTTGAGGCACAGGACTACTAGCAAATAAAGGATTCACTACTGTAGTGGTCATAGCTTGTCCGGTATAGCTTTTTGTTGGAAACGTAAAACCTCCAGATCCAACCGTGGTTTCAAACCCCCAATAACCTTGTGTTTTTGTTTGATTGGCAACATCAGTTACCCTTAGATTTTTAATAAGGTAACCATCATTATTAAAATGAGTTTTAAACCCAATGAACGATGCGATAGTACCATTGTAAACACTGTAAAAAGAAATATTACCAAAGGTAGAATCTAGTTTGTATGGCACATCATAGTTTTGATATGATAAAGATACTCTTAACCATTTATAGGTACCAGCAGGAATAGAACTTAAAGGCACTTGCAAAAAGGTTTCGCCATCTTTTGTGATAACTGATTTAGAAAAATCAATAGCCGAGTCGCCAGAAATAGCACCTAAATATAAAACAGTTCCTTTACCCAAAGGTGTAGAATCGGACGGGGATAGTTCTAAAAAATGAGAACTAACACTATTAAAGGATGGAGAAACTGCCCAGTTACCAGGGGCAATACCAACAACAGCACCTGTGTCATTTAGTCTAGGAATCGTATCGTTGAACTTAAATTTAAAAATTAAGTAACGCTCAGTTGTTGTAGTTTCGGTTTTTGTGCAAGCTACGAAAACCAATGCCAGTAAGGGAATCCACGCAAATTTTTTCATCATTTATGCTAGTGATTTACACTTATTTAAAATTTTGAGTGCCGAAGATAGTTTTTTCTACCATTGCAAAGGCAGTTAATTTTGTTTTATTGATATTTTTTTTAATGAAAAGTAAATTGCAAACGATACCATCTAATAAAATAAACCATCAAAAATGGGATGAATGCGTTTTACAGCACAAAGCACCTATATATACAAAATTTATTTTCTTAAATACCATGGCTAATAATTGGGTAGGGTTAGTGTTAAACGATTATGAAGCTGTAATGCCTATTTGTTATAGAAAAAAAATTGGAATTACTTATATTTACACCCCTGCGTTTATTCAACAACTAGGATGGATTGGTAAAAAAAATATTGAATGGGAATTAATAGAAAAAGCTGTTTTAAGTATTGTAAAGTATGGCGATATCATGTTCAATCACTACAATGATTTTGATGCTATTGATTTAGAAAGAAAAACTAATTTTATTATTAATTTGAGTGCTGACTATAATAAAATATCTAGCAATTACAAATCCGACCTGAAGCAAAATCTTAAAAAAGCTAGCAGAGAAAATTTGTTTTATCAACAAAGTAATAATGTTGAACAAGCCATTTCATTATATAAAAATACATATAGCCATAGAATGAATGGCTTAACAGATAATGATTTTAACAATTTTACACAACTTTGTTTATCACTACAAAAAACAGGTGATTGCTTTGTTCGAGAGGTTGTAAATTCAAAACAAGAATTACTGGCTATTGCATTGTTATTAATTGATGAAAACAGAATTTATAATTTAGCCAATAGCACCACAACCCTTGGCAGAAATACAGAAGCAAATCATTTTTTAATAGATAGTATTTTAAAAGAATTTGCAAACTCTAATTATATTTTCGACTTTGAAGGAAGCGATTTAGTGGGTGTGAATAGTTTTTATAAAAAGTTTGGGTCTGTTAATGAGCCTTACTATCACTGGCATTTTAATCATTTGCCCAAGTTAATTAAATGGTTAAAACCCTAAACGAGTTGTTAAAAAAAAGGGGACTTCCTCAAAAAGTAAACTTACTAGCATTCATTACAATATCTTCGCAGCCTATGGCAAAATACGCCCACGACTTAGTAATGCCCAATGTGGCAAGTAATGAATCGAAAAAAAATCAAGTTGCTGAGATGTTTGATAACATTGCTCATCGTTACGATTTTTTGAATAGGTTTATGAGTGCTGGAATTGATATCGGCTGGAGAAAAAAAGCCATTAAAGAAATAAGTTCCGTTCGCCCAAAAGTAATTTTGGATGTTGCTACAGGAACCGCAGATGTTGCACTTTTAACAAACAAAATGTTGCAACCCAATAAAATAATTGGTATAGATATAAGTGAGGGAATGTTAAATTTAGGCAGAGAAAAAATTGCAAAACTGCACCTCCAACGCATTATAGATTTACAACTTGGCGATAGCGAAGCTATTGCTTTTGAAGATAATTATTTTGATGCTGTAACTGTTGCATTTGGCGTAAGAAATTTTGAGAACTTAGAGAAAGGTTTAAAAGAAATTTTAAGGGTTTTAAAGCCTCGTGGAAAATTTGTAGTATTAGAGTGTAGCAGGCCAACCAAAAAAGGTTTTAAAGGGTTCTATCATTTTTATATGAATAAAATAATGCCCCGTTTTGGTAGTATTTTTTCAGGAAATAAAGAAGCATACCTATATTTGAACAATAGTGTTCAGGCCTTTCCAGAAGGCCAACAATTTTTAAACATAATGAATGAAGCAGGATTTACTCAAACTTATTTAAAAACACTTAGTCTAGGAGTATGTACAATTTATTGCGGAAGCAAGTAATCCTGTTTTGCTTAATCTTTTTTGTTGTGTTACATTCATTTGCACAACCAGAGCAGTATCGTCCAGAACACGATAATCTTAAATATTATTTTGGGGCCACATTGGGCTACAATGTGGGGTATTTATCTGCTAAGAAATCCGAGAAATTTTTAATGGATGATAGTATTTTGGTTGCAGAGCCCGCATCGAGTGGTGGCATATCTATTGGCATTCACGCCACTGCAAAACTCTCCAGACATTGGCAAGCCAGAATAAATCCTCAAATTATTTTAGGGGGTGCCCGATATTTTAATTATCAGGTTAAAGATGCCGGAGGGCCACCTGTTGCTCAGTCATTTACTTTACCCACTACGCTCATTAGTTTTCCATTGAGTTTGAAATTTAATAGTGACAGAATAGATAACTTTAGAACATATCTATTATTTGGGGTAAAAGCAGATGTTGATTTATCAGCAAACTCTTCTTCAAGAAATCAAGATGGCTATATAAAGCTAAAAAAATATGATTATGGTATTGAAGCTGGTGTAGGCTTTAATCTTTTTCTACATTATTTTACTTTAACACCAGAACTTAAAATAAGCTATGGTTTGAGCAATATTTTAGATAGAGATCCCAATTTAAAATATTCTGCTGTATTTTCGAGTGTTCAGGCAAGAATGATCATGTTCAGTCTGCATTTTGAAGATTAATAGTATTATAACATTAGAATAATTAACCAAAACAACTTATGTGTTTGTTTATATAAACATCACAAATGCAAAATCAGTCAATTAAACATTGGAGTGAAGACGACAGGCCCAGAGAAAAGTTATTGCTAAAAGGTAGTGATGCTTTGAGCAATGCAGAACTGTTGGCGATACTTATCAATAATGGCACTCGCAATAAATCGGCAGTTGATCTAGCAAAAGAATTGATGAGCCTGGTGAATAATGATTTACAACGTTTGGGGCAACTATCAGTAAAAGAAATAGTAAAGTTAAAAGTTAAAGGTTTAGGTGAAGCTAAAGCCATAGCTATTAAGGCTGCATTAGAGATTGGAATAAGAAGAGGAGCGGTAGAAAACAGAAAAGAAATTATTAAAAACAGTAAGGATATAGCTAACTATTTTAAAGAGCAGCTTCAGTATAAAAATCACGAAGTATTTATTGCAGCCTTTTTAAACCAGGCCAATAAAATATTACATACCGAGGTATTAAGTGAAGGGGGAATTACCGGAACAGTTGTAGACTCAAGAATACTTCTGAAAAAGGCTTTAGAGTATAATGCAGTAAACATTATTTTATGTCATAATCACCCAAGCGGAAATTTAAAACCAAGCCAGGCAGACAAACATCTTACTGTTAAAATTAAAGATGCTGCTAAACTTTTAGATATTGTAGTTACCGATCACATCATTGTAAGCAGTGAAGGTTATTTTAGTTTTGCCGACGAAGGATTGATATAAATTAAAAAGTTCGGGGTAATACCCCGAACTTTTTAATGATGTTTTTTATGCGATGATTGTTTTCTTTTTATCGACTTTCAGCAAAGACAAAATCGATACAACCCCACAAGACAATACAAAACAAATTCCAAAATCGGCCAATAGTGCCTCTATATTAAAATGAGTGTCACTAATAATTTCCCCATTTGCAGAAGCTGTGAAAAATGTGAACGGGAATCCAAATTTGTCTGTATCACCAAAAGTCGTTTGAACCGTTGACGTTGCAAATAATGCAACCATAAAAGTAATCATTGCAATTACGAATGTTAAAGAAAATTTCCTATTCATATAATTTTATTTTGAAACAATACTTTAGACTTCTTTGAGTTAAATAAATCTTCAATTAAAATAATCCCAGGCTGTTTGCCACGTTTAAAACTACCATACTTATCTTCAATACCTAAAGCTAAAGCTCCATTGAAAGTTGCAAACTGTAATAATTCAATTTGCGATAAAAAGGGGAATGCATTTTTCATAACCCCGATTTCTGATAATAAGTTTAATGTATGATTGCTTGCTAAACTATCGGTACCTAAAACTATATTACTCAAATTTTTGTTGAACAAAACCTTACTTGGAAAAGAATTGGTAATGTATCTATTAGCTAAAACGCATAGGCAGAAATAAAATTGTGTTTTTGTTTTTTTTGAAAAAGAATTTAGTAGCTCAATGTCGCTTTGAGACGTAAATGTATTATGAACCAGAATTGTATTTTGGGCTTTGTTTAGATGCTCTAAAACACTTGCCAAACTTGAATTATTTTTTGATTTAAAAAATGAAATATCAATTCCCAATGTTTTGTAAAGTCGTTCAAAATCACCACAGCCCTGCTCAAAAAACAAGTTTTCTTCCTCGCTTTCTTGATTATGCATGGACGAGATTTTATTTTCTGAAATATCGCCAATGAGTTTAAATAAGTTCTTTGAAACAGAATACGGAGCGTGAGGAACTAGGGTTGTATTGTTTGGAAAAAAATTCACAAATTGATTATATACTTCTAATCCTGCATCAAATCTTTGTTGGGCAGCTTGTGGTACAAAGCCTGAAATTTCAATAAAATTATGATAGTATAGTTTGGCTTTCATTTTTTGATTGATGGTGTTTGTGGTGTTACAAATATCTCCAACAGCAACAATTCCATTTGCAATCATTTCCTCTTCTGCTTTTTCAATAGCGTCCAAAATAAGCTCCTCAGTGGACGCTCTATTTTGCATGATATTCAAAATAAAATCAACCATTCCAGTTTGTTCTGGAATAACACCTTTTAGGTGACTTAATTCTAAATGACAATGGCAATTAATGAAGCCAGGAGAAATAATTCCTTTAAACTTTTGAACATTTTCGCCGGCATCTTTTTCATCAACAATATCTTCAATAATTCCGTGATGCGAAGTGATTAAAACCTTACTGGAATCAAGCATTTCGGTGCCTGTAAAAATATTATCTGCCTGAAATTTAAGAAAAGACAATTTTAATGATTTAGAAAATCAAAGGTAGCTTTAGTAACATTTAAAATAATCAAAAGGTTCCTTGCAATCATTGCATTTGAATAATGCTTTGCAAGCTGTGCTACCAAATTCGCTAATGATTGTTGTGTTTAGCGAGTGACATTGAGGGCATTCTATTCCATCTTCAATAATTGTATTGGCATTTCCTTTTGGAGGTGCAATACCATATTCATGAAGTTTTTGTTTTCCTGTTTCAGTCATCCAATCTGTTGTCCATGCTGGCGATAAAACAGAAGTAATTTTGATATTTGCATATCCATTTTCAATTAGGGCTAATCGAATATTCATTGCAATCATATCCATGGCTGGGCAGCCAGTATATGTTGGGGTAATAATAACTTCTACAGTTTCATCAATTATCTTTACATCTCTTACAATTCCTAAATCTGTGAGGGTTAAAACAGGCACTTCAGGATCACAAACTGTTTCTAGTATGTTCCAGATTTTTTTTACTGATATGGATTGTATTGTAATCATTTTTGAAAACTGTATTCACGTTCTACTTTGCAAATTCTTGTAGTGTATGATTGATAAAAAACGTCTTTTCCCAATTGCTGTGCTATTAAATGCTCTGCATTCTGTTTCCAGTTTTTTATGGCTTCTAAACTTTCCCAATAGCTAACAGTAATGCCAATTTCGTTTCTTGCAGATTCAACACCAATAAATCCTTCTTGTTTTGAAGCAAGCTCAATCATTCTATTGGCAATATCGGCGTAATTGTTCTCTGCTTCAACTTTTATTGAAGTAAAAATGACAGCATAATATGGTTTAAAACTATCGATCATAAATATTACCACACGCTATTAGGATAGGTTCTTTGCAAGACTTGCATATCAACTAATAAATCTGTTAAATATTGAGTGTGTTGACACAGCTTTCCACCAATTTTAGGTTGTGTTGAATATAAAAATTGCAAAGTAGCTTCTGCAAAAACTTCATTAATTTTTTGTTGCCAATTATTTTTTATTGTTGATAAATCTACACTGATTGCTTGTTGTAAAAGTTCTATCTCTTCATTACTCATTACAAAAAACTCATCTGTATAATCTTTCAAAACTTCAACAGCATTTTGCATTTTAGCATTACTTTCCGTAGTTCCATCACCAAGCCTTATGACCCATTCACTGCTCCAACGTAGATGATAGGCTACTTCTTTTAGGGATTTGTTTGCAATTGCTGCAAGTTGTTTATCACTGCTGTTTTTCAATTCACTATAAAAATAATGCTGGAAGCTGCTAAAGTAAAATTGGCGTAATACAGTTACAGCCCAATCTTCGTTTGGTCGTTCTGTGATAAGATGATTTTTAAATTCACTCGGGTTACGCAGATAAGCAAGCTTATCTTCATCAAATTCATCTCCCATAAGTGTAGCAGCATATTGGTATAAATTTCTTGCTTGCCCCAACAAGTCCAACGCAATATTTGTTAATGCTATGTCTTGTTCTAGAATGGGGCCGTGCCCACACCATTCACTATTTCGATGAGATAGAATTAATGTTGTGTCTGCTAAGTGAAGACAATAAGGAATTAGGAATTGGGAATTGGGAATTGGTTGTTGCATTACTTCTTTGTTGCTTTTGATTTATCTAAATAATTGATATATCCATTAATCAATTTTATAACAATTTCACATTTTTGTTCAAGTATATTCAATGTTTCTTCAGTAATATATTTTTCATCAAATGCAGTTGTTAAATGCTCCATTGTTTCAGTTGTAGAGCCTCTTGCAATAATAAAAAAATTTCTAGTATCAGTATATGTATAGCGTCCGTAGCCTTCTGCAATGTTAGTAGTAATTGACCTTGAGGAACGAATAATTTGATTTGCAAGTAAGAATTTTTCAGAATTTGGAAACTGTTTTACAAGGTCTGAAATAGTAATTCTCAATTCTCTAGCTTTTATATAAGATTCTAATTCTTTATAGCCCTTATAATTCATAATTATATCATTTACTAATCACTAATTCCAAATACCTGATTCCAACACTACATATGATTCACTTCATCAGGAAGTTGATAGAATGTTGGATGGCGATATACTTTATCCATCGATGGCTCATAAAGGCTTTCGGCTTCATCTGGGTTTGATGCGTGAATATATTTACTTTCAACAACCCAAATGCTTACACCTTCCATTCTGCGGGTATACACATCCCTTGCATTTTCCATTGCCATTGCTGCATCTGCTGCATGTAAGCTACCTACATGCTTGTGGTCTAGACCCTGTTTACTGCGAATAAACACTTCCCAGAGAGGAAATTCTGTTTCAGATTTGTTTGAAGAGACGCCTCCTTCAATTTCACCATAATCGCCGTAGTAATATTTTTTTATTAGCATATTGTTTATTTTTTAAACACAAAATTCACAAAGATTTTCACAAAGAACATAGAATTTAGGCTGTTTTCAAAGCCCCTCCTTGGAGGGGTTGGGGGAGGCTTTTCTTTTTCTTTTCTGCATAAGCAATTGCAGCCTCTCTCACCCAGGCACCATCATTCCAGGCTTTTTTCCTAGCATCTAATCTTTCCTTATTGCAAGGACCATTTCCTTTTACAACCTGCCAGAATTCATCCCAATTAATAGCACCAAAATCGTAGTGTTTTCTTTCATCATTCCATTTTAAATCAGCATCAGGCAAAGTCATATTCAGCACTTTAATTTGCTGCACAGCCATATCAACAAACTGTTGTCTTAATTCATCATTGCTTTTGCGTTTAATTTTCCATTTTATACTTTGGTCGCTGTTGGTACTTTCACTATCAGTTGGACCAAACATCATTAAACTTGGCCACCACCAACGGTTAATGGCATCCTGGCACATAGCTTTTTGTTCATCAGTGCCCTGACTTAACACCAATAATATTTCAAAGCCCTGACGTTGATGAAAACTTTCTTCTTTACAAATTCTAACCATGGCACGTGCATAAGGGCCATAGCTTGTTCTGCACAACATAACCTGATTTAAAATTGCCGCACCATCAACCAACCAGCCAATGGCACCCATATCGGCCCAGGTTAAAGATGGATAATTAAAGATGGATGAGTACTTTGCTTTACCTGTTAATAATTGATCCGTCATTTCATCCCGGCTAATGCCAAGTGTTTCTGCTGCAGAATATAGATATAAACCGTGTCCACCCTCATCTTGAACTTTTGCCAATAAAATAGCTTTACGTTTTAAGGATGGAGCTCTTGTAATCCAGGCTCCTTCGGGTAACATACCAACAATTTCACTATGGGCATGCTGACTGATTTGACGAATATTCGTTTGTCGGTATTTCTCAGGCATCCAGTCTTTGGGTTCAATTTTAATTTCTTTATCAATTTTAGATAAAAACAGTTCTTCAAAATTGACTTGCATACAAATAAATTTTAGGTTGTAAAAGTAAAAGAAAATTTGTGGCAAGCTAACAAATGTTAGGGCAATCATAAAAAGCAGCTAAAAAAATATTTTACATACTCATATCTTTTGTTCTTTTGCATAAAAAAAATATATGATAACTATTTGTGTTTGTGGTGCAGGAACAATGGGAAGTGGTATTGCACAGGTTGCTGCACAAGCTGGTTATAAAACCATTCAATTCGATGCGAATGAGACAATGTTGCAAAAAAGCAAAGTATCTATTGAAAAATTTCTTCAGGCATCTGTAGAGAAGAATAAAATCACAGCAGCAGAGAGAGATAACACATTATCCAATATTATTTTCACAGCAAATATTGATGAATGTATTGCAGATATTGTTATTGAAGCCATCATTGAAAAAAAAGAAGCTAAGATTAGTTTATTCAATCAACTTGCTGCAATAAATAGTGCCACAACTATTCTTGCCACCAACACCTCATCAATTGCAATCAATGAAATAGCCAATGAAATTGAGCATCCAGAACGAGTGGTTGGTATGCACTTTTTTAATCCTGCAACTTTAATGAAATTAGTAGAAGTGATAAAGGGAGCATACACATCAGATACAGTGATAGAAACTATTTTAACCGTTTGTAAACAGATGAAAAAAGTGGCTGTGGTGTGCAAAGATTCTCCAGGATTTATTGTAAATCGCATTGCCCGACATTATTATTTAGAAGCAATGAAGTTAATAGAACTAAACCTTGCAACCATTGAAACCGTTGATGCTGTTATGGAAAATGCTGGTTTTAAAATGGGTCCGTTTAAATTGATGGATTTAATTGGCATGGACATCAACTTTGGTGTAAGCAATATTGTTTATGAAGCAATGGATAAACCTTCAAGACTAAAGCCATCTATAGTTCAACAACAAAAAGTAGAAGCAGGAGAGCTTGGGAAGAAGACTGGCAAAGGGTTTTATCAATATTAGAATTTCCACTCATCCAAATATCTTGCTTACCACTCCAATGTCCTTATTTTTATTCCCAAATAAATTTTATATGAAACAAATCATTTCATCTCTACTAATCATTTCAATAATGGTAAGTTGTAACTCGCATCAAACAGTTTCAACAACCGTTGCTGCTAATAAAGACTTAGCAACAATGCTCGACAAATACTATGAAGAGCGTTTACAACTCTTTCCTTTAGAAGCTACATCTAATGGCGATAACCGCTACAACGATAAATTGTATGCCGACTTTACCGATAGCTACAAAACCAAATTGCAAGCTTTTTACAGCAATTATGCAAAAGCAATTGATGGATTTAAAAGAGATGAATTAAACGATAATGACAAAATAAGTTATGATGTTTTTAAACGCGAAATGGCAATGAGTTTAAGAGGCTTAACTTTTAACGAAAACCTTACACCGCTAAACCAGTTTTATGGTCGTCATTTAGATATGGGGCAACTTGGAAGTGGCGATGGCAACCAACCTTTCAAGACAGTAAAAGATTATGATGATTGGGCAAAACGTGCTGCAGCATTTAGTATATGGGTGGACAGTGCTATTGTTTATTTTAAGAAGGGGATGGATAAAAATTATGTATTACCAAAATCATTGGTAGTAAAAATTGTTCCTCAATGCAAAGCAATCGTTGTAACTGATGTTACCAAAAGTTTATTCTGGGGACCCATCAACAAACTTCCTACAACATTCTCCGATGCAGACAAAAAAAGGCTTACATCAGATTACACCAAATTGATTAAAGAACAGATCATTCCTTCATACAAAAAGCTGGGAGACTTTTTCGAGAAAGAATATCTGCCTAAAGCCCGCACTACAAGTGGTATTAGCAGTAATCCAACTGGTAATGATTATTATAAATATTTAATAGAACAATGGACAACAACTACCCGCACACCCGATGAAATTTATGCAAAGGGATTAGAAGAAGTGAAACGCATTCGTGAAGAAATGGAGAAGGTAAAAGCACAAGTAAAATTCAATGGCGACTTAAAGACCTTCTTTGACTTTATGAAGAAAGATAAACAATTTATGCCGTATAAAACCCCAGCAGAAGTGTTAGCAGCTTTTCATGCTATTCAAACCAAAATAGACCCAAAATTACAAACAATGTTTGGCAGAACACCCAAAACAAAATTCGAGATTCGCCAAACAGAAGCCTTTCGTGCTGCTAGTTCTAGTGCTGAATATAATCAGGGTAGTGCCGATGGATCAAGGCCCGGCATTTTTTATATTCCAATTATCGACGCCACTAAATTCAACACTACCAGCGGTATGGAAAGTTTGTTTTTGCATGAAGCCATTCCTGGGCATCACTATCAAATTTCATTACAACAAGAAAATGAAAGCCTGCCTAAGTTTAGAAGATTTAGCTGGTATGGTGCTTATGGCGAGGGTTGGGCTTTATATTGCGAAAGCCTGGGTAAAGAGTTAGGTTGCTACACAGACCCTTATCAATATATGGGTGCATTGGGCGATGAGATTCATCGTGCAATTCGCTTAGTAGTTGATGTTGCGATTCACACAAAAAATATGAGCAGGGAAGATGCCATCAAATACATGATGGAAAACGAACCAATTAGCGAAGAAGGTGCCACTGCCGAAATTGAGCGTTATATGGCCATACCTGCACAAGCTTTGAGCTATAAAACAGGTGCGTTGAAAATAAAAGAACTGAGAGAAAAATATAGCAAACAAAATGGTGCAATATTTTCTTTAAAAGCTTATCACGATGAGTTGTTGAAAGATGGTTGTCTGCCTTTGGATGTGTTGGAGAAAAAGATGGATGCCTGGAGTAAGAACAATTAAAAAACAACTCTCTAAAAAACAACTTTAACTGCACATATTATAATGAGCTTAATTGTTTTTTAAGGGGCATTTGATACACTAGAATACATCTAATAAAAGTATAACTAATTATGACCACAAAAACATCCAACCTATTACAGGATGGCGACCCATGCAGGGTAATATCTGGTACACATAAAGGGAAAAAAGGTATTGTGAAAGACATTAATCTCAGCAAATCAGGTCACATAACCATTACCGTAGTTCAACAAAACGGTGAACGTTTTAAAACATTGGGAAGAAATGTTGTTGTTGAACAAATTGGTTAAACGTATAATATGAGTTTTGCTGAACAGGTCATTTATCAGCACACAGAGTATTTAGCAATTGATTGAATTCACGAATCTTACTTTAAAACGATTTAAGAAAAAATAAAATGTCCTATTGCATTCATATAGAATCTATGCAGCCAGCAGAAAGAAAAGCACTGCATAAAAATTACCACGATAATTTTTATGGTTTTCCTATACATAATGATGATGAATTATTCGGCCGATTGATATTGGAAATAAATCAGGCTGGTTTAAGTTGGGAAACAATTTTGAAGAAGGAGGAGCAGTTCAGAAAAGCATACAGCAACTTCAATATTAAAAAGATTGCATCTTACACAGAAGCTGATAGAGAAAGACTTTTGCAGGATACTGGTATTATTCGCAACAGACTAAAAATAAATGCAGCTATAGAAAATGCTAAAGTAATTGTGGCATTGCAAAGTGAATTTGGATCGTTTGAAAACTGGCTCGAATATCATCACCCTAAAACTAAAGATGAGTGGGTTAAATTGTTTAAAAAAACGTTTAAATTCACAGGAGGCGAAATTGTAAATGAGTTTTTAATGAGCATTGGCTATTTGCCAGGTGCACACGCTGAATCCTTTGCCATACATAAAAAAAATTTAAAAACAAAGCCAATGTGGTTGAAAAGATAAAACCTAAAATACCAACACAATGGATATTACTGCAATACTGAAAGATAAAGGCCTTAAGGCAAAAGCTAAAACCGAGTGTATTTGCCAAATGATACTTGAAGGTAATCTTAGCACCGATGAACTCATTGATGTTGCAATGTCTTGTAAAGATGCAGACAAAGCTACTTGTATTGAAGCACTTGAGTTTGCCACAAAACAACAACCCAAGATCGCTTCTGCTGCATGTCTGGATTTTGTTACCAAAACATTATTAGACAAAGCACCAAGAGTAAAATGGGAGTCGGCAAAAGTAATTGGCAATATCGCTCATCTTTATCCAACTAAATTAAATGATGCAGTGAATCATTTGCTTGTCAATACCGAGTCCTCTGGAACTGTAGTAAGATGGAGTGCAGCTTTTGCACTTGGAGAAATCATTACACTTAAAACAACATTAAATAAAACCCTTGTTCCTGCAATTGAAGCAATTTGTAATCGTGAAGAAAAAAACAGTATCAAGAAAATTTATATTACTGCCTTGAAAAAAGTATAGATTTCATAAATTCATACTACCATTCATTTACAATGCTAAAGATTAAATTAGCCAACTTTCTAATGTTATTGTCATCTTTAATAGGCTATTTAGAGTGGTCTAATAATAAACGATTTGTTTTTTCGCTTGAAGCTGAACTATTCATAAAATCACTGCAAGGGCCAAAAGATATCATGAATCCATTTATTATCATTCCATTGATTGGGCAGTTGTTATTGGTATTTACACTATTTCAAAAAAGTCCTAAACGTGTATTAACTTTTATATCTGTTGCCTGTATTGGCTTAATTATGCTTCTACTGTTATTGATTGGTTTTTTGTCAATGAAGCTAAAAATAATATTTTTTGCCTTTCCTTTTTTGATATGTTCAATATGGGTCATAAAACTTAACCGCAAGAAAAACTAATAAAAGGTTCAAAAAAACCTCCGATGCTTTTACAACATCGGAAGCTTTTTAAATCGTACTTCGTAAATTGAACTATTCTATCACCAATTTCTTCGTAGTCTTTCCTTGTTCTGTTATAATGCTCACCAAGTAAAATCCTTTACTCAAAAGCATAGTCATCATATAGAATACATACAAGCAATATCTACTTTAAGCGAAGGATAGGCGAAGGATGGGCGAAGGCTTAGCGTTAGTTAAGCGAAAGTTTTTCGAAGGATACTTCAAAGATACATATCTTTACCATATGGCAAAAAATAATGATAA
>CANGOT010000004.1 GCA_947455425.1 Chitinophagaceae bacterium
GGGTTTGGTAAAGAAATTATATTTTGGTCAATTACCATTTAGCAAAACAACCATGGAAAATGTGAGAAAAGTAATGATTCAAGAAAATAATAGCAACTATACTTTGGCATATAAAACAGGATTAGGATATAAAGAAAATGGTAAAAAGCTTGCCTGGATTGTTGGTTGGATTGAAGAAAATAAACACCCTTCTTTTTTTGTGTTGAATTTTGAAGGAGAGAAAGATATTGATATGGTAAATGTTAGAAAAACAATTCTTACCAATTGCTTGAAAACACTGGGTTATATGCAAGGAAAGAAATAATTGTTGCCACAGATTTTTCAAATTACACAAACGAAAACAATGAATTCTATTGAAACATTATACAAGCATTTTCTTCCATCAATGTCTGTTTGCACAGACACCAGAAAAATAAAGTCAGGTGATATTTTCTTTGCACTTAAAGGCGACAATTTTAATGGAAATTTATTTGCACTAAAAGCATTGGAACAAGGAGCAAGCCTTGCTGTAATTGATGAAGATGTAAAAAGCAATGATGAAAGATTATTTAAAGTAGAGAATGTATTAGCTAGTTTGCAAGCATTGGCAAAACATCATCGCCAGCAATTTAATATTCCATTTATAGCCATAACCGGCAGTAATGGAAAAACAACTACCAAAGAATTGGTGAGTGCGGTTCTAGCCACTCATTTTAAAACATATACTACACAAGGCAATCTTAACAATCATATTGGAGTGCCATTAACACTACTTTCTATTAAGCAAGATGCTGCCATGGCCGTAATAGAAATGGGTGCCAACCATCAAAAAGAAATAGAAAGTTATTGTCAGTATACTTTGCCTACTCATGGTATTATCACCAATTGTGGCAAAGCTCACTTAGAAGGTTTTGGAGGTGTTGAAGGCGTGAAAAAAGGAAAAGGAGAATTATATAAATTCTTAAAGGAAAACGATGGAACTGCCTTTGTTTATTGGGATTTTGATTATTTGAGAAAGATGAGCAAAGACATTAAAAACCTTGTAAAATATGGCACTAAAGAAGGAGTTGTTACTGGTAATGTAAATGAAAGTAATCCTTTTTTGGTAGTTGAAATAAACGATGATTCTTTGAAGACTATTCATACAAATCTAGTGGGCGATTATAATGTATCGAATGTTTTAACTGCAGTTACTATTGGAAAATACTTTAATGTTCCTGATGAAAAAATAAAAGAAGCTATTGAACATTATACACCTTCTAACAGCCGCTCTCAATTGATAGAAATAGGTAGAAATAGAATAATTTTGGATGCCTACAATGCCAACCCTAGCAGTATGAAAGTTGCCATTGAGAACTTTGCAAAACTTCTATCAAATAACAAAATATTAATGCTTGGAGGAATGATGGAATTGGGTAAAGAGAGTGTGGAAGAACATCATGCAATTATTGATTTAATTAATCAATTTAATTGGAAAAAAGTTGTTTTAGTGGGTGGGGATTTTGATAAAATTTCGCATCATCATTTATATTTCAACAATTCTTCTGAAGCAGCCGAATGGTATACGTTGCAAGCGTTTGAAGATTGTAATATTTTAATTAAGGGTTCCAGAAGTATGAAAATGGAGAAAGTGCTAGATGTATCTTAACCCGCACAAAAACTTATCATTTCTGTTATGAATCTTCGTCAGCTTTTTTTACAACATATTGCTCAAACATCTCCTGCACCCATTGGTTTAGAAATGGTAAAAGCCGCTGGCATTTATATCTATGATGTAAATGGCAAAAAATATATTGATGGTATTTCTGGTTTCAGTGTTGCAAATATTGGTCATAGTCATCCCAAAGTTATAGAAGCTGTGCAACAGCAAGCAGCACAGTATATGCACTTAATTGTTTATGGAGAATTTATTGAGCAACCACAAGTTGCTTATGCAAAATTATTAACCGAAAAACTTCCCTCAACACTCAACTGTGTTTATTTTACCAACAGTGGAGCCGAAGCGGTTGAAGGTGCAATGAAATTAGCTAAACGAATTACTAACAGAAGTAAAATAATTTGCTTTAATAAATCGTATCATGGCAGCACACAGGGAGCTTTAAGTTTAATGGGTGATGAATATTGGCGAAATTCATTTCGTCCTTTATTACCCGATATACATCATGTTGATTATAACTCTCAAGATGCAATTGATGCCATTGATAATACTACTGCTTGTGTTATTCTTGAACCAGTTCAAGCAGAAGCAGGAGTTGTAAAACCAACAATAAAATGGTTGCAAGCTATTAGAGAACAATGCAACAAGCATTGTGTGTTGATGATATTTGATGAAATACAAACAGGTTTTGGAAGAACCGGAAGCCTTTGGGCTTTTGAACAATCTAATGTAGTGCCTGATATTCTATTATTAGGCAAAGCCCTTGGTGGCGGAATGCCTTTGGGTGCATTTATAGCAGATAAAAGATTGATGGATACATTAAGCTACAATCCAGTATTGGGGCATATTACAACTTTTGGGGGGCATCCTGTAAGTTGTGCAGCGGGAAAAGCTGCATTGGAAATTTTGATGGAAAACAATTGGATTAATGAAGTAGAAATTAAAGAAAAAATATTAGTAAATAAACTTCATCATCCACAAATAAAAAATGTAAACATTGCTGGATTATGGGCTGCTATTGAGTTGCAAGATTTTGAAACAACACAACAAGTAGCACATCAATGTGTAGTTAATGGATTAATTACAGATTGGTTTTTATTTGCTACTAACTGCATTAGAATTGCTCCACCTCTTTGCACAACAGAAGAACAGTTAAAAGCAATTTGTGATATTGTAATAAAGAGTATTAATGAAGTTTATTCAAAATATTAAATAAGAACAACAATTAATGTTTTGATACCAATACTTCAAATGGTTAGGTTGGTGTCTTTAATCTATTATTTATGGATAGGAGCGTTAACTGTTTTTTCTAAAATCAATCGATTAATTTCATCCCATAGTTTTATTCTATGTTCTATTGCTTCAATTGACGCAAGTGTTGCCATTTCCCATTTCTTTACATCATTGCCACATAAATCATTTACCATTTCCATAGCTAAGTGGCTATGATGGTCTCCATCAACTTCAATGTGACGTTCTAAATAATATTTGAAAGTGCTTATCTTATTTGCGTTGGAAACACTTAATTGTTTTACCAAACCAATAAACATATCTGGTATTAAATCTTCTCTGCCAAAAGTAAATACAGCAGCTTGAACATAGTCTGGTTGATGTTCAATAACATCAAAAGTAAATCCCAAAAAATCTTGGATAAATGTGGCTAGGTTTGTTTTCTTTATTGCGTCTTTTATACCAATTCCATTTTGTATAAAAGCTAATAGTTGATGGATGGAAGTGGTATCGCTTCCTAATTGTTCCATAGCATTAATATACAACTCGAAGTGACTAATTCTATTTCCAAATTCATCAACATCACTCTCTTCTCCCAAAACAATTTCGTTAATTAAATATCTTGTATTAGCTGTACCTACGGGCATCCAAGGGGTTGTTGTGCAAGTGAGTTTTTTTTGAAGAGATTTTAACAAACTCATAAAATCCCAAACAGCAAATATGTGATATTGTGTAAAAATCTGAAGCTGTTGAATAGTGTGAACGTTTTTATATAGTGGATGATGCAGCAGATTGGGTCTTACCAATTCAAGTCTCTCTTTTAACTTTAAAATGTTTTCTGATGACATAAAATTATTAAATTATTGGGCAAAAATAAAGAGCAGTATCATAGATACCACTCTTTACTTAATTAACTTCCTTCTTCGATAATACTACCATCCATCACCATCAAGCATATTACCTAATCCTCCTAAAACGCTGCCCTCTTCTCTCTTCTTATAAGTGCCATAAGCTAAGATTCTTCCAGCTAATCTACTTATAGGCAAACTTTGAATCCATACTTTCCCGGGCCCGCGAAGGGTTGCAAAAAATAAACCCTCACCACCAAAAATAGTATTCTTAATACCCCCCACAAATTGTATATCATAATCAACGGTTGAAGTAAACCCAACAATACAACCAGTATCAATTTTAATTAACTCACCTGCTTGCAAAGTTTTCTCTTGTACATATCCACTTGCATGCATAAAAGCCATGCCGTCTCCCTCAAGTTTTTCCATAATAAAACCTTCCCCACCAAATAATCCAGTACCTAATTTTCTTTGAAATTCAATACCAATAGCGACTCCTTTTGCAGCACATAAAAAAGTATCTTTTTGACAAATAACTCTATTGCCAAGTTGTTGTAAATCCAATGGAATAATTTTACCTGGATAAGGTGAAGCAAAACTTACGTGCTTTTTGCCAACAGATGTATTTGTAAACGCTGTCATAAATAGATTTTCGCCCACCAACATTCTTTTGCCTGCATTAAATAACTTTCCAAGAATACTATTATCCTGTTGCTGACTTCCATCTCCAAATATGGTTTCCATTGCAATACCATCGTCCATCATCATAAAAGCACCAGGCTCTGCCACTGCTGTTTCATTAGGGTCTAGTTCTATTTCAACATACTGCATTTCTTCTCCAAAAATTCTGTAATCAATTTCGTGATTATTACGCATAATTCAAATTTTTAATTTTAATGCACAATGATAAAAAAATAATTTTAACACGCTATCGTAAATTTATTTAACTGCATTTAATGGCTTATAAAGGGTAAATAACTAAGGATGATTCACCTTTTTTATAATAAAAAATAGTTAGATAGTTTAAAGGAAAAGAATCGAAATAAAAATTATTTCTTTATTAGTCTTTTTGTTTTTTTGTGGAGCTAAATTAAAGGCAAGAACTATTATGGCATTAAGTCAATCGTTACAACAATCACTGCAACAACGTATGTCTCCACAACAAATTCAGCTAATGAAACTGTTGCAAGTGCCTACTGCTAATTTAGAAGAAAGAATAAAAGAGGAACTTGAGGAAAATCCCGCATTAGAGTTGAGTGATGAGAATGATTCTGATGATTTAAGCCTGGATGTTAAAGACGAATTTGAAACACCAGAAGATGAATTTGAAGAGCTTGATGGTAGTGAAGATGAATATGAAAATATTGATGTGAGTGAATACGTAAGCGATAGTGATGATGATATTGCTGAATACAAAATGCGTGACGATAACTACCCTGAAATAGATGACAAAAAAGTTATTCCTATTAAAAATGAAACAACTTTTTTTGATTTATTGGCTTCTCAGTTAAATATGCTGGACGTTAATGAACAACAGTACAAAATTGCCGAGCAAATTGTAGGTAGCCTTGATGATGATGGCTATTTGCGTAGAGAAACTACAAGTATTGTAGATGATCTGGCATTCAGACAAAATATTATTACAACAGAAGAAGAAGTTGAGGATATTATAAAATTAATTCAGCAATTTGAGCCAACCGGAATTGCTGCAAGAAATTTGCAAGAGTGCTTATTGCTACAATTAAATAAAAAGCAAGATGAAGGAAATGATGTTACGCTTGCATTAAAAGTGATAACCAAGCATTTTGATGACTTTATTAAAAAGCATTACCTTAAAATGCAACAATATTTAGGTTTAAATGATGATGAAATAAAACAAGTTATTAATCAAATTATTAAACTAAATCCTAAACCGGGTGGTGAAGCAGGAGAAAGTAATCAAAAAGAAACCTATGTGATTCCCGACTTTTTTATTGTAAATAATAATGGAGATTTAGAGCTAACACTTAACAGTCGTAATGCCCCAGAACTTAGAATTAGTGAGGATTATAAAGACTTAATGAGAGAATATGACAGGGGTAGTAAGAATGATAAAAGACAAAAAGAAGCGGTACAGTTTATTAAACAAAAAATTGATGGGGCAAAATGGTTTATTGATATGATAAAGCAAAGACAAGAAACGCTTACTCATACAATGGCTGCAATTATGAACCATCAACGTAATTTCTTTTTAACAGGCGACGATACAGAAATGAAGCCAATGATTTTAAAAGATATTGCAGAAAAAACCGACTTAGATATCAGCACAGTTAGCCGTGTTGCCAATAGCAAGTTTGTACAAACAGAATTTGGTACATATCGATTAAAATTCTTTTTCAGTGAAAGCTTAACTACTGACAGTGGTGAAGAGGTTAGCACGACTGAAGTTAAAAAAATTCTCAGCGATTTAATTGCAGCAGAAGATAAACGTAAACCTCTTGCAGACGAGGATCTTACTGAACTACTAAATGAAAAGGGTTACAATATTGCGAGAAGAACCGTAGCAAAATATCGAGAATTATTAAACCTTCCTATAGCAAGACTAAGAAGAGAATTATAATTTACAAACTGTTTTTTGCTTCATTCAAATACTTATCTAAAGCTGTAATCATACTAGGAGTTTGTGGTGCAGGAGCTTTTATTTGTAGCTGCAATCCAGCTTCTTCAATTGCTTTAGCTGTATTGCTTCCAAAACTGCCAACGAAAGTTCCATTTTGTTTAAATGTAGGAAAATTATCAAATAAGCTTTTAACTCCGCTTGGTGTAAAGAGGCAGATAATATCGAAATTTTTTATTGCAATAACTTCTTTTATATTACTACTTACAGTGCGATACATATAACCCAAAGAGTAACCACATTTATTAACTTTAAGCCAGTTAATTATTTCATTATCTTGTTGGTTTTCGCTACACACATACAAGAACTTTTCATTCTCTTTATGCTTACTAATTACATCAAACATTCCTTTGTTGCTACCATCAGCACCATAAAAAACTTTTCGTTTTCTATATAAAATAAATTTCTGTAAATAAAGTGCAACCGATTCAGTAATGCAGAAATATTTTGTTTCCTGATTAATATTCATCTTCATTTCTTCGGCTAATCTAAAGTAATGATCGATGGCATTTTTACTGGTAAAAATAACTCCTGTGTGTGAAACAACATCAACTTTTTGCTTGCGAAATTCTTTAAAGTTAATAGGGTCTAATTGTATAAAAGGCACAAAAGTTAATTCGACTCCGTGTTTTCTTTCCAACTCGAAATAAGGAGATTTTTCATTTTCTGGTTTTGGTTGAGAAATGAGAATCTTTTTTATTTGTTTAACTGGTGTATTAGTAATTGGTGCTTTTACTTTCGTTCCGCTTTTTGCCATTTGCTTTCTTATTCATTTAAAATTCAAATACCATTACTAACATAATCATTTAAGGACTTATAAATTATGAGCAATGGCAAAATTTCAACACTGCAAAAGTATAGGAAAAAATGGAAGGCATTTATTTTTAATCTACCACTTAAATTTTTATAGGTGTTAAAAAACCTAAATAAAAATAAAAAACAGATTAGCATTACTGATATAGTGTAAGATAAATGTTTCAATTCACTTGTTGAATATGCTAGTAAAAAACAAAACGGTATTAAAGTAACACCAATTATTTTGTTAATAATGAATACTATAAAACTATAAGATTCTGCAATTTCTTTTTTATTAAATACCCAACCCATAAACTGCGTAAATAACATTTTACATAAGTATATACCTGTTAAAACAATTAATGCAGATAAAAATATTTTCCAGAATGAAATATGTGAATGTATGAATCTATCAGAAATGAGTGTTACGAAGGTTGCAGCAGAGATTACAAACAAAATGTTTAATAACAATGAAGCTATATTTTCTTGTGTTAATTGTTCCTTTGTTTGTCTTTGTCTAAAATTTGTTTGAAAAAAAATATCAAATACATTTCTAAAATACCTTGGAAACATCACTTGAGTTAGTGCTAATAAAAAAACCAATCCTATTAATAAATAAAACAAAAAGTCTTTTGCATTTGACTCTTTGAAGGAGGTAACCATGTACTCTGGTTTATTGCTATTCACCAAAGGAAACTCTAATAAAAAATTATATACGGTTGTGTCTTTGTTTATTTTTCCAATGCTATCCTTTTTAACAGAAAGAAGAGAATCTGTTTTATGTTTTATTTGTATTGTATCTGTTGAATCTACAATAAAATTCAGTGTGTCTTTTACAATTGGTTTTGTAACCTTATTTATTTTATTTATTTCTTTTTTCAATGAATCGGTTTGAGAAAAACCCATTGCATAAAATATCAATAAAAAAAATAAAAGAAAAAATTTCATTCAATTAAGCCTTGAGGATGCAAATAAACAAACAAATTAACTCTAATAAAACCTAAAAATTGTTTACAATGCCAATATGTATTTTACTTTCTTTAAAATTAAATGGCAAATCGCTTCTTTTCCCAGTTGCAAAACTAATATTTAAAATACCTTGTTTTGTTTCTAATGCCAAGCCAAACCCAGCACCCATATAGCCATAATCTTTGTTTAAAATTTTATTTTTGCTAAAACCGCCATCAGTAAAGCCAAAGAAATATGAATTGAGATTAATTAAATATCTGTACTCAATTGAGCCAACTACATATTCATTGGTAAAAATATTCTCCTCATCGAAACCGCGTAAAAGTTTAAATCCACCAATTTGAAAAAGTTCGTTTTGAAAATAATTTGTTGTCTGTATCAATCCATAATTAGCAGCAATTTTTAGAACAGTTAACTTATTCAAACTAAAATACTTTGCAGCAGCAATTTTAGCTTTTAACTGATAAGAATTAGTCTTGATAGAATCATATAAACTGCTATAATTAAATCCTCCTGTTTTTAAACTAGTAATACTATTGTTTTGCAAAATCTTTTTTTGCCCAAAGCTCGTGGTCAATTTCATCTCAAAGCCTCTGCGTTTATTGAGTTTTGAACCAATAGTATTAGAATAAATATATTCAATACCAAAGTTGCCAATATTCATATCTAAAACTGAGGGTAGTTTTCTATTGATTACAATCGAAGCTGTATCAGCTTGAATAATGCGAGTGCTGAAATTATTAATGAAAATTTTGAACTTGGTGTTATCATTCAACTCATAATCTGCACCAATATCTGTTGTGATATTTAAATAAGCAGAGTCTCTTTTGTATAGATTAAAATTAAAGTTTAACCCAGCTTCTGAATTAAAGATATATGGCATTATAAAACCAACGTCAATACGTGGTGATTGTGGTTGAATTTGTTGCCAAACAAGACTAATGTTTTCACCCTTGGCAAATGCATTTTGCAGGTTTAGTTTTGCATCAATCGTTAATAATAATCCACCGTTGTTTTGATTGTTATTTGGCAAAAAACCAATGATTGCATCAAACTTATTTACATTTTTGGGTTGTAAATACAGATTTAATAAATAGCTTCTATTTAACATTAACACGTCCCAGTTTTTGTAAACAGATAAATAGGATAATTGATTCAACCTGTTATTTATTTTTTCAAATTTTTCTTTACTGTAAAAACTATTATTACGAAGCTTTAGATAGTGCTGTATAAATCTATTGCTAATGTTTGCATTGCCCCAAATTCTTATGCTATCCATTTTATATTCGATTCCTTTATCAATTTTAAGCATCGCATTAATTTCGTTTTTATCATTGATAACGATACTATCAAAACTAATTTTCGCAAAAGGATAACCATTGTTTTCATAATATTTTAAAACAATTTCTGGCAGGTTCGAATAGTCTTTTGAAATAGGGATAAAATTTTTTAATTCATTAGGGAAGTGCAAGTTTTTCCAAGTATATAAATTGCCAACAAATAAATTTGCTTCAATTGTTTGTCCCTTTTCAATTATAGAATCTAATGATGCAGTGATGTATCCTTTTGCCTTTAGCATATTGGGTATTTGCATTAAATAGCTTTGACAGCTAGATTTATTTGCAAATATTTTTTTTAAGGGGAGGATTTGGTTGATATCTACTGAGTCTACGGTAGTTATACGAAGCAAAACACTTTGTGCATTTGTATTGATGCACGAAACAAAAAGAAGTATAAATACAAAGTGTTTTATCACTGATATTACAGTTTTTACAAAGAAACAAAGTAATCTAAGAGAATTGCTAGTGAAACTTTAACAGCGTAAATATTTATCCATTTGCAGAAACAAAATCTGGCTTTTTTATATACTGGCTATTGTATTTAAATCGAAGGTCTGATCTAAAATCGATTCTGTAATGTTGCATTCCTGGATTAATACGAGGAAAGTAGTTAAATCTTGCTTCTATGGTTCCAAAAATAAGTGCTTCATTTCTTGTTCTCAGGCCAGCACCCAAACTGCTATAAAAATCTCCTTTAAAAAAGTTTTCGGCTGTTGGTATTAAAAAACAACCGTTGCCAAAAATAAAAGGTGCGAATCTACATCCAAGTAATTTCCACCTACTATATAAAACAGTCTCTCGTTTTAGCGTTACACGTGTTTCTGCAGCAATATTTCCATTTGAAATTTCTGGCAAACCAAAAGTGCTACTTAAATACAATGGCTGATCAAGTGTTGTGCGAATTTGTTGTGTAACTCCAAAATTAGTGAAGTTTCTGATCCCTGATTTTTTGCCAATTTTTTTTAATTTGCTAAAGTATTCCAAATTAAAAAGCAAGTTAATATCTTCATAACGTGAGTTATAAATAAAACCACCAGCCCTCAGTGTATAATTGTAATAATTTCCTTTTCTGCCAAAATAATTTCTGCCGAAATCAACCCCATAATACGGTCTTGGGCGATTTTGTTTATTTGTCCAGCCACCAATAATACTCAGGCTAAATCCTTCAGGAACGTCTTCTTGTCTGCCAAAACCATAAATGTATTTTGTTTTATAGAAGTTTTGTTTGAAAATATTGATGGCACCCAATACTCCGGTAATATTTGCATACACATAGTTGTAAGTGTATTGATATAATCCAGGCACTTGTTGAAATTGATGGTGCAAAACTCTTAATGCAATAAATTCTCTAACGCGTCTTTGAACATTTTTTTGGAGTAATTTTTTGCACCCTAGGTTAAAGCCTCCCCAGGCATCAAAATCTACATACTCATAATTAAACTGACTTTTATAAATCGAATCAACTACATAATTATTAGATGTTCGATGCCAGGATAAATCAATGGTTCCAGAGAAAGCCATATAAGGACTCACTAATGGCCTGTCGAGTTTTATGTAAGTGTAGCTTTCTTCAGGCTTACCGCTGCTAAACGCTGTATTAAAACTTTTAAAACCAATAGAAAAATCGGTGAAGGAGCCTAATATATTTCTTTGTAAAACCTCGCCACCATATCCCATTTTAGGTCCTCTTGTCTCATCATACAAAGTTTTGAAAGCTATTTTTGTTGCATTACCTAAGAAATTTTCTTCTCGTAACTCTGCATCAAAACTCGTTGTGCCACTAATGTTTGCACTGCCACCAATTGAAAAAACGTCTTTAGTGAAAACATACACATCAACAGCATTATCAATATTGGCTGGTTTAACAGAAATTTTTGCATCTTGCAAATAAACCTGCTCTCGTAAATGCCTTTCATTATCGGCTAGTAAATAGGGTTGTAATTTATCTCCTTCTTTAAAAAAGAGGTTATTGCGAATATTACTTTCTCGTGTTTTTTTATGGAACTTATTGGCAATATTGACTACAAAATTTCTTCTTCTACGAGCTGTATCATTGATATCCTGATTGAGTTCCAAACTAATAATATATATTCTTCTAATGGGTAGTCCATTGTACCTGTTAAAGGGTAAGTTGTTTTTGATGGTACCCATTTTTGTCAGCTCAGGCTTAGGCTTATCTGCGGTAATACTTTTGCCTAATTTGCCTAAAATTCCTTTTTGTTTTGCAAGAAAAAAACTATCGTATACGAAATCTAAACTATCTTTTTGTGCAAATAATTGACTAGCTGTTATTGAAAGAAAGAAAATAGAAGCTACTAAAAAAGAAGGCCTCACGAAACTGTTCATTGCTGCGAAAATATCACTTTAAAAACTTGGTTTCAAATTACTTTTTCATAATACCCAACATCAATACAGGTAACAAAATCAGGTTTGTTATTGTGCCAATTATTAATGTTAAAGAAGTTAACCAACCTAATGATTGTGTGCCGCCAAAACTACTAAAGCAAAATATTATAAATCCAGCAATTAATACCAATGATGTATAAATGATGCTAACACCAGTATGTTTAATGGATTGAACCAAGGTTGACTGAACATTATTATTATAATGAGGAAGTTCTTGTCGATAATTTACCAGAAAACGAATTGTTACATCAATTACAATCCCTAATGCTACACTAAAAACCAAAACAGTACTAGGTTTTAGTGAAATTCCAACCCAGCCCATTACGCCAGCTGTAACAACTAAAGGAATAATATTTGGAATTAGCGAACAAAGTAACACTCTGAATGAACGAAACAAATACAACATACAACATGCAATTAGAATAAAGGCATAAATAATACTTTCTTTCAATCCATTAATAATAAATGTAGAGCCTTCAAGAAATGTTACACTGCTACCTGTGAATGTGATATTGTATTTTGTTGAATCAAAAATTTCTTTGCCTTTCTTTTCAAAATCGGCAATCAATAAAGGCAATTGCTTACTACCAATATCTTTCATATTTACTGATATTCTGGCAAGTTGTCTATTGCTATCAATAAAATTATTCATCAACGCACCAATACCTTTTTTGTTTATTGGATTATTGTTTTTTTCTGGTTGCATATATTGACTCATTAAAGCCATCTCTGCCATTCCATTTGGAATGGAATAACTATTACTGTCTCCATCAAAATACGCTTGTTTAGAAAATTTTAAACCTTCAATAAAACTCAAAGGTTTTGCTGTGTAAGGGTTTGAGTCGATATAGTTACTAAACTCTTCTATTTTTTCAATCGGTTGCATACTGCGTTGCAAGCCTTTTTTCTTTTTAGTATCAACAACAATTTCTAATGGCATAATACCCTTAAAGTTTGTTTCAAACCATTTTAAATCGGTATATATAATATCTTTTTTAGGCAAATCATCAACAATAAATCCTTCTTTTTTTAGACGAAAGATTCCTGCAATTGAAATAGAAACAATTATAACAGTGACAATGTATACCCATTTTGAGTGATGAAAAGCCCATCGTTCTATTTTTATCAAAACCTTCTCTAGCAAGCGATTCTCCAGATATCGCATTTCCTTCGCGGTAGGAGGTTTTAAAAAACTTAAAACAGATGGAATGAATAGCAGCGAAATAAAAAATAGTGCTAAAATATTAATGCCACTGACGTACCCAAACTCTTTTAATAAACCACTTTTAGTAAATGCAAATACCGCAAAACCAATAGCAGCAGCAATATTGCAGAACAAAGTCACAACACCCATCTTCCCAATCATTGTATAAAGAGAAAATTCTTTATCGTTACTTTGTTTGTAGCAGGCATGATATTTATTCAAAAAATAAATACAGTTTGGAACACCAATAACAACCACCAAAGGTGGAATCAATGCCGTTAACAGGGTAATTTTATATCCAAACAAAACCATTGTTCCCAAACTCCATAATACACCCATTGCAACCACAGCAAGGCTCATAAACATTGCACTTAATGACCGGAAAAACAACAATAACACCAATGCAGATAAAACTAGTGAAGCAATTAAAAAGTAATTCATCTCATTTTTTAATCTATCGGCAATTCTTGTTCTAATGAAAGGCAACCCACTAATATGTACTTTGATATTTGTTTGCTTTTCAAAAGCAGCAACTGTATCAACAATACTGTTTATAAGCTTTGTACGAGCTTTACTCATTGCTGTATCTTTATTTACTGTAACACCAAGTAAATAAGAGTTTGCCTCAGCATTGTATAATAAGTTTTTATAAATAGGCAGGTTTTTAAATACTGCAACTTCACTATCTAACTTATTGGCATCTGTAAATATTTTTTGAGATATGAATTTAGATTGAAGCGTATCCTTAACTAGTGTAACGGCCTCTGGTATTGACATTACAGATTTTACAGCACTGATTTTTTCGAGCGATTTATGCAAATCTGCATACTTTGGAAATATATCCTTAGTGAATAATTTATCAGTTTCAATACCGATTACAACGAGGTTATTATCTGCTCCAAATTGTTTTACGAATTGTTGGTATGCTGCAAATTTTTTATTGTCTTCAGGGACAGCTTTATTGGTATCGTAGCTTATTTCAATTTTTGTAGTTTTCCATCCCATGAAAATGGTGATAATAAATAATATGATGAGTGATGGAATACGATATTGTATTATTTTTTTTCCTAAACTATACCACATAATTGTTGCTATTGCTTGCCTGCAAAGAAAAGGATAATGTAGCCCCAACCCTATAGGGAATCTAATTCAAATGAAATTTTAACAAATTACTTAAATAATAAATAGACTCCATACTCAAGTTAGCTATTTTCGCAAACTTAAATTTTAACTTATGTTACAAGCAACTTTAAAAAAGAATGATGTTAAAGCAAAATGGTTAATTGGCATTTTTTCGTTTGTGGTATTCGCTGTTGTTGTTGCTTTGGGTAAAATTAAATTAGATATAAAACTTGACTTTGATGTGCACATTTTTGCACTTATCAATGCAATTATAAATTCACTGGTTGCAGTGCTTTTAGTGGCTGCATTAATAGCTGTTAAACAAAGAAAATATGGGCTTCACAAAAAACTAATGCTTGGGTCATTAATACTATCCATTCTATTTTTAGTGAGTTATATTTCTCATCATCTTTTAAGTGGAGATACAAAGTTTGGAGGAGAGGGATTCATTAGAACCATCTATTTTATTATTCTTTCAACACATATTTTTTTAGCTGCTGTTATCCTTCCTTTTATTCTCTTCACAACTTACAGAGCAATGATTGCAGAGTTTCCTGCTCATAAAAAACTAGCCAAAATAACATTTCCACTTTGGTTGTATGTTGCAATTACAGGTCCAATAGTTTATTTATTAATTAGTCCTTATTATCACTAATATTTATTTTATCAAATAAATCATCATTTAGCTCCATACGTTTTGATATGTCAGTTAAATTAGCTAAACGCTGTACCGAATATGGAATGGTGTCCAGTCCATCACAATAACGTTTTACATAAAAAAATATTCCTATTAAACTGCTTGCAGCAATTTCTTCTTTGTGTGTAACCCAGCTTGTAACATACAATGAAATAGCAATTACAGCAGTTACAATAATACCCATTAATCCAAAGTTCCAAGCTTCCTGATCACTGATTTTTATTTGCCAAAGCCTTAGTTTATTATAGTGACGTTTAATAGATAATGGATTGCTGGTACCAATGATATCAACCTGAATTTCTAGCTCGTCATTTCTTTTTTTAGTTAATCTATTCATTTTTTTTCCATAGAAATAACTTATAACAGTAACGGGTATCATTACGGTTAAACAGATAAAAACAACTTTAATATCGTAAAAGCAAAGCATGATTAATGAACCGATTATATTAAATGCAGCTTCGATTACATATACCAAATCAAACTCTAAAAAATCAATAAACTCTCTGGCTAAATTACTGTGTGCACTCAGTTTGGATACATCTTTTTGATCGTATTTTCTACTCAAAAGCCTGCTAACAAAAGACGTGTAAATGCCTGTGTAGGTTCTCGTATCAACCCTGTGACGGATTGTGCCAACAGTAATCCAAATAATATAGATTGCAATCAACTCAAACAAAGCTGTATTACGTCCATAAATTAACCCATCAATAGCTTTTGCTATATAATCTGGTTGTAACAACAAAGCTATCATTTCAATAGAAAATAATGAATAGGTTAGCACCAACTGCCATTTGTGTTTTAAAAAAATGGCTTTAAATATTTTCAGTTTCGGCATAAATGATTTCTTTGAAATGGATACTTATACGTTTATTTATTATTGTTTAACTATCGATTTGTTTTTAATGAAAGCTTTATTATAACTGCATTTCAGACTGTAGCATTCAATGTGCAGGTAATTTAGCAAATATAAGATCCGAATCTAAATGTCATTATCATTAGGGTTTTCAGCTAATTTGAATTTGAAAAATATGCATCTTCGCCAAAATATTTTGCTATGTCATATACTACACTACTCACACATTTAGAAAATAATATTCTTACTATCACCATTAACCGACCAGATAAACTCAATGCTCTAAACAGAGATGTATTCACAGATTTGAGTAATGTTGTTGATGAAATTGAAAATACTGCTGAAATTAAATCTGCCATCATCATTGGTTCTGGCACAAAAGCATTTGTTGCTGGTGCTGATATTACAGAGTTTAATAGTTTAAATCTTGAAGAAGCAAAAGCATTATCAAAACGTGGACAAGATATTTTCTTTAAAATAGAAAACTGTGGCAAACCTATTATTGCTTGTGTAAATGGTTTTGCATTAGGCGGTGGTTGTGAATTGGCAATGAGTTGTCATTTTAGATTGGCCAGTGACAATGCAAAGTTTGGACAGCCTGAAGTGAATCTAGGTTTGATTCCTGGCTATGGTGGCACTCAAAGATTGGCTCAGTTAATAGGAAAAGGACGAGCCATTGAATTGCTCATTTCTGCAAATATGATTGATGCAAATTCTGCATTAAATTATGGCTTGGTAAATTATGTAACTACGCAAGAAGAGTTATTGCCAAAAGCTATTGCAATACTTACCAACATCAATACAAAAGCACCAATTGCTATTGCTAATTGCATTAAAACAACCAATGCCATTTTTGATGAAACAAAAAATGGATTTGAAGAAGAAATAAATGCCTTTGGTAATTGCTTTGAAACCCTTGATATGAAAGAAGGAACAACAGCTTTCTTGGAAAAAAGAAAGGCAGTATTTGTTGGAAAATAGTATTTACGCAGAATTTTTATTACATATTTTAAAGCAAACCTCGACACATTTCGAGGTTTTTCTTTCTTCACACCTATTTGTGAAAAAAATATGGATAAACTCAAAATCTGTTAATAAATGTACTAATCCTGTTAACTACTATGTTAGCTACTACTCCCTTTTGTTAATTAGAAATAAAAAAAGTGGAAATGTGTGAATTTAAATTCTAACAAATATTCATCTTCACTTATGATGCGTATTGATTTTGCAAGCCTATTTTCGCCGTCTTAATTCTAGTTAATAATTTCTTCATCTTAAGAAATTTATTTCTGGAATATTAACAGAAAGAATAGTTAAACCCCATTACATAAGCAACATACATGGAACTTACGAATATAAATAGAGACAGAAAAAAACGCAAACCAAGTGTAGATTTAAGCACAATGGTTTATGGCAAAATTCCACCGCAGGCAAGAGAGCTTGAGGAAGCTGTTTTAGGTGCAATCATGCTTGAAAAAAGTGCATTTGATAGTTTAGTAGATACTAATTTAAAACCTGAATGTTTTTATGTAGAAGCACATCAAATTATTTATACTGCAATGCAAGATATGCAGCAACGTGGTGTGCCTATTGATATTTTAACAGTAGTTGAAGAATTAAAACGCAAAGAACAACTTGAGTATGTTGGTGGTCCTTATTATGTGAGCAAGCTAACCAATATGGTTGTAAGTACTGCAAATATTGATGCTCACGCAAGAATTATTCTTCAAAAATTTATTCAAAGAGAACTGATAAAAATTAGCGGTGAAATTATTGGCGATGCTTATGAAGATAGTACTGATGTTTTTGATTTGCTTGATGAAAGCGAAACAAAAATGTTCAACATCACCAATAATTACCTAAAGAAAAACTTTGAGGAAATTAGTAGTGTGCTTGCAAAAACTATTAATAGAATTGATGATTTAAGAAATCAGAAAGATGATATCAGTGGCGTGCCTAGTGGTTTTGCAACCTTAGACAGAGTAACTTTTGGTTGGCAGCCTACCGATTTAATTATTCTAGCAGCACGTCCATCTGTGGGTAAAACAGCTTTTGCATTAAATCTGGCTCGTAATGCTGCATTACACCCTACAAAACCTGTTGGTGTAGGATTTTTTAGCTTAGAGATGAGTGCCAGTCAATTGGTGCAACGTATTCTAAGTGCCGAGAGTGAAATACATATGGAAAAAATTTCTCGTGGTAAATTAGAAGATTACGAGTATCAGCAACTGCATACAAAAGGTATTAAAAAACTTGAAACAGCACCACTTTATATTGATGATACTGCTGCTTTAAACATCTTTGAGTTTAGAGCAAAAGCAAGACGATTGGTTCATAAACACAATGTTGGAATTATTATTATTGACTATTTGCAATTGATGAGTGGCAGTGGCGATAAAAACGGCAATCGTGAGCAAGAAATTAGTAATATCTCTAGAAACTTAAAGGCATTAGCTAAAGAGCTGAATGTTCCAATTATTGCTCTTTCACAGTTAAGTCGTGCTGTGGAAACAAGAAAAGAAAGCAATAAAATGCCACAGTTGAGTGACCTTAGAGAATCGGGTGCTATTGAGCAGGATGCCGATATGGTAATGTTTATTTATCGTCCAGAATATTATGAAGTAACTGCCAACGAAAATGGAGAAAGCACCAAAGGCGAAACACATATTCGTATCGCAAAACATAGAAATGGTTCTTTAGAATTAATAAAACTTCGTGCATTACTTCACATTCAAAAGTTTGAAGAATGGGATGGCAATGATAATATGGGTGGTATGATGGGTGGTGGAACCTGGAAGCCTATAACCCCATCTCCAATTGGTACCGCACCAAGTAATGAAGGGGGTAAATTTTTTGTGCAAGGAAGTAAAATGAATAGTGGAGATTTTGATGAAGGCTTTGATAGTGATGCACCATTTTAGATATTACCACAAATATTTTAACCATATAAGACACAAAAGTTCACATAAGAAATTAATATAGATAACTTATGTTTACTTATGATTCTTATGTGGTTCAATAAAATCTTTATTTGTCAAACCCAATGCAACTACCTTACTTCTACCAAAATAATATCGATACCTCAAAAACACAACTTGTTTTAAGCGAAGAAACAAGCAAACATTGTGTGCAGGTATTGCGAATGAAAGCAGGGGAGCAATTGCAATTAACCAATGGTATTGGTGATTTATTTACTGCTGAAATTATTGCTGCCGAAAAAAGAAACTGCATTGTTAAAATACTTCAAACAGTAAACAATAAACCTCAAACCAAAAAGGTTTCTATTGCAATATCTATTTTAAAAAACGCCAGCAGATTTGAATGGTTTTTAGAGAAGGCAACCGAGATTGGCATAACCGAAATTATTCCTATTATCAGCAAAAGAACCGAGCGACAACATTTTAGATTTGATAGAATGAACAGCATTTTAATTGCTGCTATGTTGCAAAGCCAGCAAACATTTTTGCCACTACTTCACGAACCCATTTTATACAATGAAATCTTCAAATCATTAAACTATCAAACCAAACTGATTGCCCATTGCGAAGAAGATAAAAAGACTTCACTAAAAGAAATAAACCTCAGCAATAACACGCAAATTTTAATAGGCCCAGAGGGAGATTTTACTCCAGACGAAATTGCCCTCGCATTGCAAAATAATTATCTGCCAGTTACACTTGGCAACACAAGATTAAGAACAGAAACAGCAGGTGTTGTTGCTGCAACATTGTTAGTGAATGGGTAATGGCTGCAATTTTTTAACTAAGTTGGTTTTTTAAATTCTGCTATATAAGTAGTTTGTTTTGTTAATATATAAGTACATTTTTTAGTTATTTCCGCCTTCAATATTAAATTTGTTCAGGAGCTTTGATATAATTACTTGCTTTATTTTAGTTTCAACTCCACTTCACCAAACTGAAAACTATCTTGCAAACCATTTTCTACTTGCAATTCGCCATTTGCAGCAACAGCTTTAATGGTGCAGTTAAATTTGATATTTCCTTTTTTAAGGGTTACGATGTTATCTTTTTTATATAGATGTTGGTTGTAAGTTTCTAATAATAAATGGTGATCACCTTGTAGTAAAACATTGTACCACTTATCTATGCAAACACAAAGCTCTTGTGCAAGAGCCACTACATCGAAGTGCTTGCCTGTTATTTGTTTTAGCGATACGGGATTGGGTAAATTGGGGTCGAAAATGGGTTGGTTAATATTAATGCCAATACCAATAATGGCAAAGCGTTGCTGATGGTGTTGCAGGGTTTCTATTAAAATGCCACCTGCCTTCTTGTCGTTCCAATATAAATCATTACTCCATTTAATGGCAGTGGCATCAATAGCATACCTATTAAAAAAATCGTAGCAGCCCAACGCAGCCATGGCCACCAAACCAAACTGATTTTGTAGATGAACGGTAGAAATATTGGCAATTATGGAAAGCGTAATATTTTCTCCTTTGTTTGCCTGCCATTTTTTGCCCATTTGTCCTTTGCCATGGGTTTGTTGTGCTGCAAAAATGGCTGTGCCACTATCTGCCAATCCTGTTTTAATCAGCCTGTGGGCATAGTTATTGGTACTATCCACTTCCAAAAGTTGTATAAACGGATTACCTAATTTTATCAAAGGTTGATGTGTTACAAACAAAGTGCTATTTTCGCCAAAAATATTAAATAACGTTTGATGTTTAAGATTTAAGGTTACAGGTTGCCCAAAACAACTAATAACGAATACAATTTCTTTAAACTGATGAACGAATTAACAAAAAAACTTCTTTTATTGGAACCAATAATTTTACTAAGCAATCGTAAAAAAACGCCTACAAAACTTACCAAAAACTCAAAGGTTTATAAAACCATCATTAAAGCCATTTTAGATAAAAAAGGTGAAGATGTAGTGAGTTTAGATTTAAGAAAAATACCTGAAGCTGTTGCCGATTTTTTTATTGTGTGCTCAGCCAATAGCAGCCCGCAGTGTAAAGCCATTGCAGACAATATTGATGATATGGTTTTTGCTGCTTGTGGCGAAAGACCCTTTAAACAAGAAGGATATCAAAGCTTGCAATGGGTGCTTGTAGATTATGTAGATATTGTGATTCATATTATGCAACCCGCTACAAGAAAGTTTTATAAGTTAGAAGAAATGTGGAGCGATGGTGATTCAACCAATCACGAAGAATAATGGTTGAAACAAAGCATTGCCGAGGAATAAATTAGAAATAGAAAATTAGAAATTAAGAAAATGTCAGACGAAACAAAAGTAGAAGATAATAAACCTGTTGAACCAGTTACCAAAGACGATCAAAGTAATGCTCAACAAAAACCTTTGCAACAAAAATTGCAATCCGATGGCAATAAAACACCACGCAAAGGTCCCAAGTTCAACATTTATTGGGTATATGCATTAATACTTGCAGCCCTTGTGGGCTCTACTTTGTTTAATGGGGGCTTAAGACCCGAAGCTTCAAAAGTTACTGAACTTGAAGTGAAGCAGAGTATGGTTTTAACTGGCGATGTAGACAAGTTAGAAGTTGTTAGAAATAAAGATTTGGTTCGTGTTTATATTAAGGCTGATAGTATCACAAAGCCTTATTATACCAATCGCTTTAAGCAAAAATTTATTCCAGCTAAAGTTAAAGGCAATCCTGTTTTTGAATACGAAATTGCCGACGCTAAAACCTATCCAGAAAAAATAATAGCATTTTGTAAAGACAATCACCTTCCGGAATTAAGCGTTACCATCACTACCGATCAAGAGTTTTGGGGGCCGGGCATGATGAATATTCTGGTGTTGGTTTTAATGGTGGGGGCTATTATTTTAATGACCCGTAAAATGGGTGGCGGCGGAGCTGGTGGTGGCCCGGGAGGTATTTTTAATATTGGAAAAAGTAAAGCTACTTTATTTGATAAAGGCACAAAAGTTAATATCAACTTTGGCGATGTTGCAGGTTTAGATGAAGCTAAAGTAGAAGTGATGGAAATTGTTGACTTTTTAAAACAACCAAAAAAATACACCGCTTTGGGAGGTAAAATTCCTAAAGGTGCTTTGTTGATTGGACCTCCGGGAACTGGTAAAACTTTGTTGGCAAAAGCAATGGCTGGCGAAGCTCAGGTTCCTTTCTTTAGTTTAAGTGGAAGTGATTTTGTGGAGATGTTTGTTGGGGTGGGTGCCAGCCGTGTAAGAGATTTGTTTAAACAAGCACGTGAAAAAGCTCCTTGTATTATTTTTATTGATGAAATAGATGCTATAGGTCGTGCAAGAGGTAGAAATGCCGTTATGAGCAACGATGAAAGAGAAAATACCTTGAACCAACTATTAGTTGAAATGGATGGTTTTGGTGGCGATACGGGTATTATTATTCTTGCTGCAACCAACCGACCAGATGTATTGGATTCGGCACTGTTGAGACCAGGCAGGTTCGATAGACAAATTACTATTGACAAGCCCGATGTGAAAGGAAGAGAAGCTATTTTTAAAGTGCATTTGGTTCCTATTAAAGTTTCAGAAAAATTAGATATTTATAAATTGGCCGAACAAACACCTGGTTTTGCTGGGGCAGATATTGCAAATGTTTGTAACGAAGCTGCATTAATTGCTGCACGTAATAATAAAGAGGCGGTGGATATGAAGGATTTTCAAGATGCCATTGATAGGGTTATTGGCGGATTGGAAAAGAAAAACAAAATCATTGCTCCACACGAAAAATCAATCATTGCCTATCACGAAGCAGGTCATGCTGTTTGTGGATGGTTTTTAGAGCATGCTTATCCTTTATTAAAAGTTACTATTGTGCCAAGAGGTACAGCTGCATTGGGTTATGCCCAATACACGCCTAAAGAACAATATCTATATAATACAGATCAATTAATGGATCAAATTTGTATGACATTGGGTGGACGTGCAGCGGAAGAAGTGTTCTTTGGTAAAATATCAACGGGTGCCAGTAACGATTTACAACAAATTACCCGTATTGCTTATAGTATGGTTACCGCTTATGGTATGTGTGAGAGAATTGGTAATGTTAGTTTCTACGACCCATCTCAGGAAAATACTTTTACAAAACCTTATAGCGAAGAAACCGGAAAAATTATTGATGAAGAGGTAAGAAAAATTATTGATCAGGCTTACATCACCACAAAAAAATTATTAACCGAGAAAAAAGAACAGGTGGAGCTTTTGGCTAAAGCTTTATTGGATAAAGAAGTATTGCATAAAAGTGATGTAGAAGAATTAATTGGTAAAAGACCATTTAAAGAAGAGAAAATATTAGATGTTGCAGAAGCTACAATTGCACCTCCAGAAACTTCTGTGGTTCAAAATAATAGTAACATATAAAATATAGTCTATATGCTAGCTGTTCAAGGTTTGTATGATGGAAATAACTTTATTGTAACAGAAACATTTCCATCTGAAAAAAAGTATAAAATAATCATTACTTTTATTGAAGAAGTAGATAAAACAGATTACATCAAAACTTTTGCAACACAAACCACAGCATTGGATTTCTGGGAAAATGAAGCTGAAGATATTTATCAGGACTATCTAAAGAAATAGCTTATGAAGACCGGAGATATTGTACTCATTCCTTTTTCGGCAGCCGACCTTGCAGATACTAAAGTTAGGCCTGCAGTTGTTATTTGTGAAACAAAAGATACCTACAAAGACCTTGTTGTTTCTGTGATTAGTTCTGTTGTTTCAAAAACAATTGCTGCGAATGAAATACTTGTAAAACCTACAAATACCAATCATCTTCGGGCAACCTCAATCATAAAAGTAGACAGAATTCTTACCATTAAAAGAGAAGAAGTGATACTGAGATTAGGAAAATTAGGTATTACTGATTTAACAATTTTTAAACAAAAATTTCATACATTCATCGATAAGTAATGCAATTATCTTCCCGCGAAAATATTTTATCTAAAATAAGACAAGCTCTTAGAAAGCCTGTAGAAATACCCTTTCCCGATAGGAGTCATACAGAGTTTGTATATCAACCTGCTACTCAAGATTTAGAATTAGAGTTCGCTGAAAACTTTACCAAATTACAAGGTCGATTTTCCTTTTGTGCCAATCATGCAGAACTGGTAGAACAATTAACTACATTGGTTAACTCCAGAAAATGGACGAAGCTGATTTGTAAAGAAGAAAATCTTGTAAACCTATTGGCTGCAAATAATTTTGCCAGTATTAACAATACTGTAACATTACACGATTGTGAGGCTGCTATAACAACTTGCGAAACTTTGATAGCAAGAACAGGAAGTTTAATATTATCTAGTGGTAACCAAAGTGGTAGAACCAATAGTGTTTATGCTCCTATACATATTTGCATTGCATATACTAGTCAGATGGTGTATGATATTGCCGATGGATTGAATTTATTAAAGAAGAAATATGGCAACAATTTGCCCTCATTGATTTCTTTGGCAACAGGCCCTAGCAGAACGGCAGATATAGAAAAAACCTTAGTAGTGGGTGTTCATGGCCCCAAAGAGGTTTTTTGTTTTTTGGTAGAAGGATAAATCCTATACAATTCCTTCTCTGATTAAATCGTGTAAGTGTAAAATTCCTGCATATTGATTGTTTTTGGCTACCACCAATTGGCTGATATCATTTTTTCGCATCAGCTCTAATGCTTCAATAGCAAGGGTTTCGGGTTCAATTGATTTTGGATGAGCAGAACAGATATCGTTGGCAGTGATGTTATTAGAAAAAATATTTTTTTCCAGCATTCTTCTCAGGTCTCCATCGGTAATAATTCCTTTTACAACATTATTTTCATCAACAACAGCTGTAGCACCCAAGCGTTTTGTTGTTATTTCTACAATCACTTCTTTTAGAGAAGCATTAACAGGAACTTTAGGAGAAGCAGCTTTGTCGAACAAATCTTCAACTCGTAGGTATAATCTTTTTCCTAAGTTTCCACCAGGATGATAACGTGCAAAGTCGGCAGTATTAAAACCATTTAATTCCATTAAGGACACAGCAAGTGCATCTCCCATAACCATTTGTGCAGTGGTGCTTGTGGTGGGTGCCAGATTATTTGGACAGGCTTCCTGCTCTACGGTAGCATTCACTATAATGTTGGCATTATTAGCTAAATATCCTTGTAAATTTCCAGTAATTGCAATGAGTGTGTTACCAAAATTCTTTATCAGAGGAACCAGTACTTTTATCTCTGGGCTATTACCACTTTTACTAATAATAATTACCACATCGTTTTCTTGTACCATTCCCAAATCTCCGTGAATGGCATCTGCAGCGTGCATAAATAATGATGGGGTGCCGGTAGAGTTAAATGTAGAAACAATTTTTTGTCCAATGATGGCACTTTTTCCAATACCACTTACCACAACCCTGCCCTTTGTTTTGTGAATAGCATTGACTGCATCAACAAAACTTTCATCAACAAAAGCTGACAAACCTTTTATGGATAAGGCTTCTAACTCAATTGTTTTTTTGGCAGCATTAACTATTTTCGATTGCATAGATAGCAAATGTAGTATTCAGGCTGATATACTTGTTTGATCTGTTGAAACAAAACAATTTTAATTTCCGTAAACACTTAAAAATTTAATACGCATAATTTTTAGCTGCTCCCAGGTATAGTTATTTTCACTTAACTCTTTTTGAGCAATATCTAAAGAAGATGTTTCGCAGCCTTTGAAATATTCTATAATATCTTCTTGGTCATATTCATCCAACCAATCGTCAATAGCATAATCAAGATTAAGCTTTGTACCACTTGCTGCAATAGTTTCCATTTCTTCAAGTAGTTCATTCAAATCAAGCCCCTTGTTTTTTGCAATGGTTTCTAATGGAATTTTCTTATCTATGTTTTGAATGATATAAATTTTATTACTACCTCTGTTAGCAACAGTTTTCATGATAAAATCGTCGGGCTTTTCTATATCATTTTCTTCAACATACTTTGTAATTAATTCAATAAATGGTTTGCCGTATTTTATAGCTTTTCCTTTGCTTACACCCTGGCATTTTTCAAGTTCTTCCAGTGTTGTAGGATAATGGGTGCTCATATCCTGCAAAGAGTTTTCTAAGAAAATAACAAATGGGGGTAACCCTTTTTTCTTAGCTTCTTTTAATCGCAATTCCATCAACATGGCCATTAATTTTTCGTCGCTGGCAGCATTGTTTTCTTTAGAACTTTCAGATTCACTATCATCATCATCGTCATCATCATCAGCAAAAATTGCATTGATAACAATTTTAAACGATGCTGGTTTTTTTAACCAGTGTTGTCCTTTTTCTGTAAACTTAATTAAGCCATATTCCTCAATATCTTTTTTAATTAGATCTTCCAAAAGCATCTGACGAATTAAGCTATTCCAGTAGTGCGGTTCTATAATATCTTTTCCAATGCCAAATTCTGCAAGTTTTTCGTGACGGAACATGGTAACTTGTGGTGTTAATCTTCCAATGATGATATTCACCATATATTCTGCAGGGAATCGTTCATCCAAGGCTTTAATTACTTTCATCACTTTCACCACATTATCCTTAGCTTCCAGTTTTTCTTTTGGATTTCTGCAGTTATCGCAGTAGCCACAATTTCCATCACCCCATTCTTCGCCAAAATAGTGCAATAAAATTTTTCTTCTGCACACACTGCTTTCGCAGTATGCAACTGTTTCATTGATTAATTGTGTGGTAACTTCTCTTTCACTCAGTGGTTTATCACGCATTAAGTGCTCAAGCTTGTGAACGTCTTTGTGAGAGTAGTATAAAATACAATTTCCTTCGAGTCCATCTCTTCCTGCACGACCAGTTTCCTGATAATAATTTTCGATGGATTTAGGAATATTATAATGAATAACAAATCGGATATCTGGTTTATCAATACCCATTCCAAATGCTATGGTAGCCACAATTACCTGTACTTCTTCATTTAAAAAATCATCCTGTCTTTCTGCTCTTAATTTTTGATCAAGTCCTGCGTGGTAGGCAACAGCTTTAATATTATTGGCCACTAAAACTTCTGCAAGTTCTTCGGTAGTTCTTCGGTTTAACGTATAAATAATTCCACTTTTGCCTTTATGTTGCGAAATGAATTTAGTGATATGTTTAATCGTTTGTTCTTTTTTTAACTTAGGTTGAATTTCGTAGTAAAGATTCGTTCTGTTAAAAGAAGAAATAAAAATATTGGGACGTCTTAATCCTAAATTTTTAACAATATCACTTTGTACTTTTGGTGTTGCTGTAGCAGTTAATGCAATAACAGGAATGGTAGGAGCAATAATATCCATCATTTCTCTTAAACGACGGTATTCTGGTCTAAAATCATGACCCCATTCACTAATACAATGTGCTTCATCTACTGCAAAAAATGAAATGTTTAAATCTGCAAAAAAATCAAGGTTTTCTTGTTTTGTGAGTGTTTCAGGGGCAACATATAAAAGTTTTGTATTGCCACCTAACAAATCATCTTTTACAGCTTTTATCTGTGTTTTATTCAACGATGAATTTAAGAAGTGAGCAACATCATCTTGCTCGCTATACCCACGAATTAAATCAACCTGGTTTTTCATTAATGCAATTAGTGGAGAAACAATAATGGCAACACCAGGAACAATCATCGCAGGTAATTGATAACATAAACTCTTACCTCCACCCGTTGGCATTATAACAAAAGTGTCATGACCACTTAGTAAACTATTGATTGATTTTTCCTGAGTACCTTTAAATTCAGTAAACCCAAAGTACTTCTTTAGACCCTCGAAAATTCCCATTTCAGGATGAAGTGGTTTAATGTTGTCTAAATCGGCCTGACTAAGTTTTGGTGTACTTCTTTTGGTGGGTTGTTTTTTTGGCTGGGGTTTTCTTACTGTTGTTATCATTGGTAATTCAAACTATTTATGTTGGGTACAATTCTTAAAATAAAAATTTAAGGTAATGCTTTTTTAATTAATTCGTTTATATTTTTTATAATCCTCCGGCATCTGGGAAATTATCATTCTTAAAAGATAAATTCTCTTCTGTTTTAAAGGGAGTCGAAGGTAATATAAACCTTGCTTTTGAGCAAGCAATTTTTTTAAAAAATATAGATTATTCTGTTCTGCGAAAAAACAACCAGAATTATACTGAAGTTTGAATTATTAGATTCTTTTATCTAACTGTTGCAATAAGGCTCTGATATCTTTTGGGGGTTCTGCTATTAAATCAATTTTTTTATCTTTCCAATCAAAAATTAATTGATAGGCATGCAAACCAACTCTTGATAGTATTGGTTTTTCTTCCCATTCTGTTTTAGATAGTTTGTATTTGGGTTTTATTTGGGAGAGTAAAACAGGTTTGCCATCCCCATATAATTCATCACAAACAATAGGATGACCAATATGTTTGCTATGTACTCTAATTTGGTGTGTTCTTCCAGTGTGAATTCTGAATTTTATCCAAGAGAATTTTTTATAATCCTTTAAAACTTCATAAGTAGTTAATGAGGCTTTTCCTTTTCCATTGGTACTCATTTCACCTTTTTTGTATGGATGTTCAGAAATAGGAACATCTATTTCGCCAGTTGAATTTATCAGGGAGCCCATAACCAATCCTAAATAATATTTCTCAATTTTTCTTTGTTCAAAAAGTTCATTCAGATTCTTATGTGTTTCTGCATTTTTTGCAAAAAGAATAACACCACTTGTTTCTCTATCTAATCTATGAATAACAAAAACCTTTTCAATTTTTTGTTGCAGAATCTGTTTTAAAGAAATTTCAACACCAAATCTATCTGGTACACTTAAAAGTCCAGCAGGCTTGTTGATGGCAATTAAATCAGGGGTTTCAAAAATTATATCAAGTTGCTTATAAGTCATAGATGGTGAGTGGTAAGTAGCGTATGGCTAGTAGTTATTAATTAATTGGCGGTTTTTTTCAGTTAAGATTGTTTTTAATTTTGACAACATTTTAAATACCGATTCTGCATAAGCGTTTAATTGTTCCAAATCCTTTTCAGTAACAAAATCTAGCATTAAAGTAATTTCAATTTGAGTATCAATTTCTAAAGCAGAGCTTCTTGCAATTTCAAAAAAAAGTTTTTTCTAAGGCTTGGAATTCTAGTAGCAACTTCTGCAATATTTCTAAAAGCTAAAAACTAGCTTTTCTGCACTCGTTTTCTACTACTCGCAACTAGCGGTTTTGCACTAGCCACTAACGATTCACCACTAGCCAAAGGTTTCACTTTCTTTACAAAACTTTTATTCATAAACTTCAATAACCTTACTTCTTTTTCTGTTAACATTCTCCATCTTCCACGATTTACATTTTTTTTGCTAAGGTTGGCAAACAACACTCTGTCAAGCTTTTCAACACTATAGCCAAGCGATTCAAACATCCTTCTCACAATTCTGTTTTTGCCGTTATGTATTTCTATGCCAAGCACTTTTTTATCCTTTCCATCTGCAAAAGAAAGTACATCAGCTTTTGCTAAACCATCTTCCAGCATCACACCATTTAATAGAGCTTCAAAATCTTTTTTTGATATTTCTTTATCTAAAGTAACCTCATAAATCTTTTTAATTTCATAAGAGGGGTGTGTCAGTTTTTGGGCTAACTCTCCATCATTTGTAAGTAAGAGAACACCTGTTGTATTTCTGTCTAAACGCCCTACAGGATATACTCTCTCGGGTGTAGCACCTTTTATTAAATCCAGTACAGTTTTACGACCTTTAGGGTCTTCCAGTGTAGTAATATAATCTTTTGGTTTGTTTAGTAAAATATAAACGGCAGTAGTTTTTGCAGATAATTTTTTGCCTTTATATTTTACTAAATCCTTTTCACTTACTTTAAATCCAGGTTCTGTAACCACAGTTCCATTAACGGTTATTTGTTGTTGTTTTATTAAATCAACAGCTTCTCTTCGTCCACAAATTCCTGCATGAGCAATATATTTATTTAAAGGCATAAGTTCACCAGAGGGTTCGCCTTCAACAAGCTTCTCAACTTTGCCAGCACCAAATTTTTTGCTTGGTTCGGCTGGTTTAAAAGTGCCATGTAGTTTTTCCATTTTAGCTTTATGGGCAAGCCTTCCAGCCTCTTTTCTCTCCGCTTTCATCTGGCGTTTTGCTTGTCTGAATTCTTCTTTCTTTTTAGCCCCTTTTGATTCTTTACTTATAAATTTTTCAAATCCTTGTAGATTAGGTTTCGCCATTTTTTTTGTGTATTATATTCAAAGGTAAGCTTTCAAACAGTCGAATCAACAATAGTTTGTTGTTTATAGCTCAATAAAGGTTTCTGTTTTTGGAAAAGTTTGAAATACATCAATAACAATTTGTGGAATAGGTTTCAACAACTTTCTTAGTTTAGTATCTATCCAGGCACCATCAATTGTTAATGTTGCACAAAGTTTATTTTCTGCGTTTAAAAATTCGTGCTGAATGGTCCAGCGAGAAGCATCAGGCTTCATTTTATCCAGCTTTGCATGAATTGTTATGATATCATGTAATCTTATTTCTTTCCTAAAAACACATTCCTCTCTGAATATGATTGGACCAAAACATTCTTGTTGCATCAATCGCATAGTTAGCCCTTGTTGTTCTAAAATTTCAATACGTTGTTGAGAGCCAAAATCATAATAAGCACTGTGTCTTATATGAAAGTTAGGATCAATATCTGCCCAGCGAATGGAGATTATTTTGCTAAAAGAAATCATATTATTTGCGAATGTAAGTGTTGCTTTTATTTTGACAGATAGATTATTATTTTACTTTATATCTAAAGCCAGCATACATAATTCTTCCATTGATTGGTCCCCAAACCATTGATGCATCAAAGTATTGACTATATGGCTGTGAAGCAGCAACGATAGGATTGTCTTGAGTGTAATTACTAAGATTTTCTGCTCCAACATACACTTCCCATTTTTTACCCCACAGTTTTGTAACCTGACCACTCATTTGAAAATATGCAGGAGATACATTGCCTAATTGTTTATCTGCAGGATTCATTGAGGTATTGGGCAGTCGTTTGCTGCTAAACCATTGTGTGGTAATATAAAACTTCCAATGATTCTTAGTTTCATATGCCAAATTAAGAAAAGCTCTATGCTTTGCCGTTAAAGGCTTTTCAAGCATTGAACCATTATAATCTGTTTGAACATCTAACCAGCGATAAGCCAATCGAAGATCTAATTTCTTTATCAGTTCATAGTTAATTTCTGCTTGAACACTATTTGCAAACGATTTTCCAGATAAATCATAAAACAAAATTCTTTGCGGATTAGCATCAATATCAACAACAGTTTGGTTTGAAAAATCTGTTCTGTAAGCGTCAATACTAAACGAGCCGTCATGGTTGTTAATTCTAAATTGATGAACCAGATTGAAACCATAGTTGGTGGCTTTTTCAGGCTTTAATCCATAGCCATAATTTGTGCTGGAATACAAAATATTATACTGTCGTGAGCTAATCAAAGAACCAACATTTTCTGCAAAAATATTTGCCACCCTACATCCTGTTCCTATAGAAAAGCGAAGATTCGTTTTCTTGGTAAAATCGTATTTCAAATGCAATCTTGGGGTTGTTATTAAGCCATATTCATTGTGATAATCGAGCCTGAAACCTGCTATAGCAGTGAATTTAGCGTTATCATAATAAGTGTATTCAAAAAAAGACCCCTGTACAATTTCTTTTCTCTTGAAGTTAATATTGTTATATGTTTCATTAAACCTTTCATTAACAAAACTTACACCCGTTCTGAATTTATGTGAGGTTGTACCAATGATGGATTGATAAATTAAATTTGCATAAAAAGAGCCCTGCTTACCATCGTATTTATTTAATCCATAATATGAGTTGTTGTTATAATCTATAGCAGAGAAAATAAATCCGATGCTTTTATATTTCTCCTGAGGAAATACATAACCCATTTTTCCTGAAACTTCAAAATGTTGTACGTCAATACCAACACCGTATTTGTTAGTGGTCAGCTTGTCTCTATCAGCATTAAAATCAACCTCGCCAGCTCTACGATGATCTGTTAAAGCCTTTGCAGCAAACTGTATAATGAGCCCCTTTGTATCCATATATTTCCACCTGTTCATTACATTTATTTGACTACCCAAAGGAATGTCTAAAAAACCATCTTTGTTCTCATCGTTTTTTGTTACGACTCCATTTGCGTGAGACAATAAGGCTGTGCTCCATTTACTGTTTAATCGTTTGGTAAGATTAATACTTGTTTCTAGCCTCCCTAAATTATTTACATAACTATTAATAAAAATTTTGTCGGTATTATCTGGCTTCTTTTCTTCAATATTAATCTGACCAGCAATGCTCTCATACCCATTCACTACTGAACCAGTGCCTTTTGTAACTTGTATGCTTTCGATAAAAGGGCCTGGAATAAAAGTGAGGCCATAACTATTATACAATCCTCTGATTTCGGGAATATTTTCTGTGGTGATTTGAGTATAGTTGCCCGACAAACCCAATAGCTGTATTTGCTTCATTCCAGTTACAGCATCACTATAACTAACATCAACTGATGGGCTGGTTTCAAAGCTCTCAGAAAGGTTGCAGCAAGCAGCTTTTGTTAGTTCTTTTGAGGTGATGTTTAATGTATTTAAAGTGCTAACAGTTGATACGTAACTTGCAAAGTTTTTTGAGGTAAGCGTAATTTCTTTCAATTCGGCACCATTAGCTGTTTTTAATATAACTTTTACATTGTTTGCATCTATTATACTTATTGTATCTGTTTTATATCCAAGACAACGAATGCTGAGCCGCATGGGTAAACTACCTGTAATTTTAAATACACCAAAACTATCTGTCATTACCACAGTTGCATCATTCAAAGAATAAATAGTTGCTCTGTTAATTGGATTGAATTTCCCTTTTTTATCCTCCTCTAAAACAATACCTGTGATAATATTTGTACTTTTAGAATGATTAATTTGAGTCTTTACTGTATCAATCTTTAGTGAAGGAATGATATTCTTTAAGTTCGTTTCAATAACTTGTGAATCTTGTTTTTTAGGTCTTTCATAATGGCAGCAATCGGGTAGTTTTTTATATACATCATCATTGGCTGTAAAACCCTCACTATCGTGTCCAATATTTGCCAGTTTTTTTTGTATCATCACTTTCGACAGTTTATGCTTTTGCATCAAGTGCAATTTGATAGGCGTCTTTTTTGGCAAGACC